>SKNI01000541.1 GCA_007120615.1 Myxococcales bacterium
AGAGAAGCGGCGGAGTTTCGACTCCAAAAGATCGGCTTTGTATTTCAGGCTTATAACCTCATCCCCGTATTATCGGCCTATGAAAACGCCGAATTCGTGATGCTGCTGGAAGGAGTGGACAAAGCAGAACGAAAAAAGACGGTGGAGGGCTTGCTCAAAGAGGTGGGTCTGGAGGGGATGTATCATCGGCGCCCACATGAACTCAGCGGTGGACAACAGCAACGGGTGGCCGTGGTGCGAGCCATCGCCGGAAAGCCGGTCATCGTTCTGGCCGATGAGCCCACAGCCAACCTCGACAGCAAGGCGTCGGGAGAACTTCTCGACCTTCTGGTCGATCTCAACGAGAATCACGGGGTGACCTTTTTATTCTCCTCTCATGATCCCATCGTCATTGAGCGCTCCCGACGGGTGATTCGCCTCGATAGCGGAAGGGTTATTGATGACGGACGAAAGCAGGTCAGCGAGGCGCCCACCGAGGCGGCACAAGCGCCGCGACAAATGGGAGATGAAACATGAGAGCTTCATCTGGGGTGGCCATCTTCATAGCCCTTGTCTTGGGATTCGCGGCGCCGGCTTCGGCGGAGTGGGATCTGTGGGAGGGAGATAATACTTCGCTTCGGCTGGGAGCGAATTTACAGATGTTGAGCGCGTACCTGGTGCTGCCGGATCTCGAGATTCCCGGGATTCCCACCACGGGCGGGCTGGGAAGCGCCGTGGGTCGCCTGGAGTGGTCGGCGGAGTTGGGTGATTCCGTGACGGTGGATATTCACAATCGGTTTTTGTGGCAGAGCTCCACGGTGCCTGACGAACTCTTGCAGCAGGGATTTGGGGTAACGCTGGGAACGGATCGGCGTCTGGATACTGCGACGGAACTCATCGACAACGATACGACGAGTCTGGTCCACGACCTGGATCGCTTCGTGGTGGGGATTTATCTGGACCGCTTCGATCTCTACCTGGGACGACAGGCCATCAGCTGGGGGGTCTCGGATCTCTTTCGAGTCGCCGATCGGTTCGCGCCGCTCAGTCCTTTTGAGCTGGACACACTGCAGCGCCGGGGCGTGGATGCCGCGCGCGTGGTGACTCATCTCTCACAGGACCTGGAGCTCGATCTGGTCGTCGCCGATCGAGGCCCGGATACGCCGCTATCACTGGCGGCACGACTGGAGTATTTCGGCGTATCCACCGATGTCTACGGTGCGTTTGGGCGATTCTGGGAGCGCCTGAGCCTGATGGGAGGGGTCAGTTGGCTGGCGGGAAATTGGAAGGTCTTCGGGGAGGGCGAACTCTTGTGGAACCTCGACGAGGTCGAACCGGACCGGCCGCGAGCCACGGTGGGAATTCAACGAGTGGCCATGAGGTGGCAACTCGGCGCGGAGTATCACTATAACGGCCTGGGCACCATCGCTGATAATGGATACGCCGAGGTGATGCAGCAGCCGGAGTTGGAACGAGGAGAGACCTATTTTATGGGCCGTCATTACCTCGGCGCCACTTCGTTTTACGCCTTCGATACGGGGTGGGCGCTGGGAGGGGGAGCGATGATGAATCTCCTCGACCCAAGCGCGGTGGTCTTTCCCTCGGTGCGCTACGAATTGGAAGAGCAGATGACCATCAGCGCCGGAGCGTATCTGGGCTTCGGCGAGGAAGGGAGCATCGGACTGGAAGGCCTCACGATCCCGTCGGAGTACGGGACGGTAGCGGACCTCTATTTTCTTCAGATGACGGCGTTTTTCTAACTTATTGCGCCAGCCGCTGCAGCGAACGTTGGGCGACCTTGCTCAGAGCCTTGTCATCGTCGGAATCGGCGAGTTGTCGAAGAACCTGGTGAGCGCGGGTGTTATCGGTCCAGCCAAAGGACCGAATGACCTCGGCGCGAACTTTTTCGCTGTCGTCTTGAAGACCGGCCTCGAGCCGGGCAAAGAGGGCGTCGTCGCCTTCGCTCAAGAATTTGGTTCCCAGCACATAATAGGCCATGGAGCGAACTCGTACTTCGGAGTCACCGGTCAGGCCGATCAGGGCATCTTTTACCTCGGGCTCCTCGAAGTTTGTGAGGATCGAAGTAGCTCGCCAGCGCTCAAAAAGCGGGGCTTCGGTGTCTTCGGCGCGGTCGATGAGTCGTTGAGCGGCGTCGGGCCATCGCTTTTCCATCTCGTCGCGAGGAAGAAGGACGTCGATGGCGGTGATGAATCGATGGAAGGACTGATCGGCGGCCTGCTGCTCAGAGGTAGATTCTGCGGGGCGCTCTCCTTCAGCTGTTTGATGAGCCAGGGCAGGCGCAGCGACCAGAAAGATCAGGGAGGTGACAAGGGTGAAGAGGCTGACATTGAGATTGTGCAACATGGTTCAAACTCCATTCGAGGAGAAGCAATAAGCAGTCTAGCATCTCTGAAAACTCAGACGAATGCGCCAGGATCACTATTCAATTATTCCTGGTCATCGTGGCGGACCCAGGGATTCTTCCGCATCACCTTTCCTTGCCACTCGGACATATTGGCTCCCGAGCCACCTGCGTGCATCAAATAGCTGGTGTCGTCTTCCGGGGTGTCGGGGAGGGGATCGTGGCCAGGCATTCCGCCGAAAGCGAAATATTCGGAGGTGTGAAAGAGACCGAGGTAGTGGCCCAGTTCGTGAGCCATGACATTGGCCAAAATGGCCGCTCCCTGGATCGATCCATAAGCCACGGCGACACCACTTTGAGGGGTGCCGTGGGCAAAGATGGGACCGGGGATTCCGCCGGAGATGCCCAGGATTCCGCCGCCCCCACCGAAGGGGCTGGAGCTGCGTAATTCGTCTACGATGAATAAGTTCGGACCATCAAGGGGGGCGTCCTCGGAGAGTTGAAAGAGTCGGTTGAGATCACTGTTGGCTCCTTCCATGCTCTCGATGACCTGAAAGCTGGAATCGACGTCATTATAGCTGACCTCGCCCAGGGAGATGCCCACCGATGCGTAGATATTATCGATGGAATCGAGGGTGTTCTGAAACGACGTATCTTCTTGAGCGGTCTCGGCGGTCCAGCCGTTGACACCGGTAAAATAGAGGTTGAGGTCGAGGATTCCGGTCTCCGGAGCTTCGTCCGTTACTTTGGCAAATACCTGAACGCGGACCGGTTGGCTGACGGAAGGTGAAAACCCGGTTTGCCCCATGACCCCGCCAAAGATTCGGAACTCGTGAGTGCCGGCTTCTACTTCAGAGTCGGGATTGTTGGGAGCCAGAGCCGCGGAGGCTCCGTTGTTGATCATAACCACCCGATTATTGCAGTCCGGATAGCAAATGCCGGTGGAGGTGGAGTTGACCCATCCGGTTCGAATGATTTCGAACTCTTCGGGGCCCACCCAGTCGGTCACCGTATAATTGCCGGCGATCGGTCCTTCACTGATGGTGATCGACATGGAAAGCACATTCTCGGGAACTTCGAGCGTGAGGGTCTCGGAGAACCCACTGTTCATCTCCACGGATTCATCGAAAAGTTCGCGGAGTTCGGTGCCCTCTTGTTGATTTTGTTGGTTGGGGACTTGATTTTCATCGACGAATGGGATCGGTTCGTCGTCGGATCCACAACCGAGCAATGGTAGCCCGACGGCGGCAACGGAGGCGATCGCGGCGACCTGGAGAGCGCGCAGGGGAAAAGCATTCATCTTCTAAACCTGTTGCAAAAAAAAAGAACTATCATCACAGGCCATCTCGGCATCCCGGGGGACCGGCAGAGAGCCAATGCTACTTTCATCTCGGGGCAAGGATAGTGACCCAGCCGTTGCGGGTCAAGTTGGTGGGATGACACGAGTGTGATCGGATGATCGGATCCAGTCCTCAGTGGTCTGTTGGGTCGGCGCGCTGTGGGTTCTCGTCGGTCTGATCTCCCAGGCAAGCCTGGGGGTTGGGCATAGTTGGGCTACGCAGGTGGCAAGCCACCGCTCCGCCAGGAGCGCTGCGGTGGCTGCGGCGCCAGGCGTTGGTAGATCAATATAATGCTTCCACCTACGATACCTTTGGCGCCGAGGACATCCATGTCCCCGCCTAACAAGAGAGCGCTTTTTCTTCCATGCGGACGGGGACGTCCGCACTCCTTTTCAACCTTGTTCTGCTGATCAACGTGGATCGCACCCTGATGACACCTGCCATTAGATAGATAAGGTGGGGGGGCATCTGATATGGTGAGGTGACGAGCAGTGACCGTCACTGCTTTTTTTGGTAGAGAGGAAAATCACATGGGACGAACTTTACTTTGCTTAAAGTCCATGCATCATGAAGGGTCAGTGAAGTGAATTTTGAACCCGCAGGTCGAGCGGAGTAAAAACGGCGAGAAAGTGAATAGGAAATTCGCACTACGGCGGAATGTGATTATCGAAGTGACAGGATAACGGTGAACGCAATCGGCGCTGACGAGGAGTTAGAGGGGACGGTATTAGAGGGAAAGTATCTGCTGGAACGACAATTGGGGGTCGGTGGAATGGGACAGGTGTTTCTCGCCCGAGACACCACCATCGATCGCCAGGTTGCCATCAAGGTGTTGCATGACAATCTGGCCGGTGATGAATCGGTTCGGGAGCGATTTAAGACGGAAGCAAAGGCGATCGCCCGGTTGCGTCATCCCAATTGCGTGATGCTCTACGAATTTGGAATCTCTGAGCAATTGGACGCCCTCTTTGCGGTATTCGAATATGTAGAGGGGTCTTCCTTAGAGAAGTGGTCGGGAAAGCAGCTTCGGGTCAGCGATATCATCGAGATCGGCCGGCAAGTGGCTCTCGGTGTGGAACACGCCCATGGTCAAAAGATCATTCATCGTGATTTGAAGCCCGACAATATCATGGTCGTCGTCGATGAAGAGGGCGAACTGGAAGTAAAAATTCTGGATTTCGGGATTGCCCGGATCGCGGAAGATGGAGATGAAGGCGCCCGGTTGACCAAGATCGGGCAGATGTTTGGAACTCCGCCTTATATGAGTCCCGAGCAGATTCGGGCCAAACTCAACGTCACGCAAACGACCGATATCTATTCGATCGGCATCATCCTCTACGAATTGATCGAGGGACGCCTGCCGTTTCTGGGAGAAACGCCCATCGAAACGGTGATGATGCATATCAACGATGAGTTGCCTCCGATGGTACGGGAGGATGTGCCTCAGGAGTTGCTCGATATCGTCCAGCGTTGTCTGGAGAAGAACTCAGAAGATCGGTTCAATAGCGCCAAGGAGTTGGCCCAGGCGCTGAGCGAGCTGGAGTGGTCGGAGGTGCAAAACGCGACGGGTGTAGAGTTAGATATCCCGGGAGCCCCCACCAAAAAGAATCTGAAGAACTCGGAGCCGGAAGAGCCCGCTTCAGAGTTCGAGGATATCGCCACATCCAGAACGCAGTTGGCTTTTGGCGCAGACACGGACGCCGAAGAGGTCGGTGGTGAAATTCAACCGGATCTGGCCGTTGAAGACACCGCTCCCGAAGACACTTCAGAAGAAGACGCTGCGGTGCTGGGCTTGGATACGGAGCGCGATCTCAATTCTTCTCCGGCTCCGGCGGCGAAAGCACAGAGCAATACCACGAGTCCGACGCTCGATGATGAGAGCGATCGAATTCCCACCCTGATGCCGATGGCGGACAATAAGAAGCGTATGGGGATCGCCGCCGCCATCATTGTGGTGGTACTCTTATTGGGTGGGGTAACCGTGCTGAGTCTGAGTTCCTCGGGGAGCACCGACGGTGAGCCCGGGGAGGTGGAAGGTGAGGAACAGGGCGTGGCGGTTGTGGAGCCTGAAGACGAAGAGAGCGGCTTCGCGGAGGAACTCACCGAAGAATTCGGCATGGAAGATGAACTGGAAAAATTAGACGAGGGTGACGCGGAGTTTGCGGAAGAAGTCGAAGAAGAGGTAGAAGAGGTAGAAGAGGTTCGACCGACTCCGAGAGCTGATTCGAGTCCTCCCCGGGAGCGAACGGGGCAGACCGGATCGGAGCCAGCGAATACAACGCAACAGGCACAACGCCCGACTCCGACTCCGACTCCGACTCCGCCTCGGCAGGAGGAAGAAGACGAGGATGAGGGCACCGATGAAGAAGTAGTCGAGCCGAGATCGCTTTCGTTGCAAGAACAACGACGTCGGCTTCGTGAAGAGCCTGAAGAGGAAGATGGCGAGGAGCAGCCGGCAGGGTTGCGGATTCCTGGGCGAAATTGAAGGTATGGAGTAAAGCGTGAAAAGACTGAGCATTCAGGTAGTAATTTGCGTCTTGACTGTGATGACCGGAATCTCTCCGGCCTTTGCCGGCGATTCTTCGGCTCGCCAGGAGATGCTGCGTCTGAGTGCGGAGGGGCAGTCCCAGTTTGAGGACGGGCGTCTCAATGAGGCTGCAGAAACCTACGCGAAAGCCTACGAGGCCTATCCCCAGGCGATCTTGCTGAAGAATCAGATGATCGCTCGCTACTTATTAGAGGAATGCGAAGAGGCCGTCGAACTTGGGGAAGTATATATGGCGACGGGGGAAGCCTCGGAAGAAGATCAGGAGGATGTTCGAGCGGTCTACGGGGAATGCTCGCTGGATCTGGCGGAAGCGGCCGTGGAGAAAGAACAGTGGACCACTGCTCTGGAGTGGCTGGAGTTTGGAGAGGAGTATCTCCTTGAGCCTCAGTTGCAGGAGGATGCATCCAAGATCCGAGAGACGGCAGAGAATGCACTGGAGGCCGATGACGGTGACCAGGGCACTGCGCCGGGGAGGGCCGATGTCGATTCAGGTGACAATAATGATCTGATCGCCTATTCACTGGTGGGAGGCGGCGTAGCGATGCTCGCCGGGGCCACGGTCTGGTATTTTCGGGCTCAGGGAATGTACAACGAATTAGCCGACGCCGAGGGCGACCTGGCTCGTTTCAATGAGCTAAATGAAAACCAGAATTATACCGCACGGATCAACCGCGCTCGCTGGGCGGTGCCCACGCTCTATGCGGTGGGAGGGCTGGTCACGGCGGCGGGTGTGGTGCTGCTGGTGCTTCCCTCCGACGAAGAGCCCGGAGCCACGGCGTTTACCCCCATCATCAGTCCCGAGATGACCGGGGCGGCCTGGTCGATTCGATTTTAGAGACAGTTTCCATCCGAAAATGTCTCCCCGAGTTTTCTCAGCACTCGATATATCCTGGGGCGGATGAGCCGTTATCCACGGGGGGATAGTCTCTCCCCCATGAACCGAATTATACCCATGACCGGTTTGACCGGCGTGGTAGGGCGGAAACTCGCAAACGACGGCAGACCGTCGTTTATTCAAAAAAATAGTGGGGCGTTGCTCTTTCTGGTATAGCTATTGCAATCGTAACGAACCGTAGAGAACAACAAACGTGGCGAAGTGAACCTGGAGTAGGATGATGACCGTGATCTCAACGAAGATAATGCGTTATTCGCTGTGGCTGGCATGTGCCGGATTGATCGCCGGATGCGGTGCAGATTACTCTCCCGCTGGCATGGATGATTCTGACAATTACGACTCCGCTCCCGGGGAGGGAAGTAACGAGGATTTTGGTGAATGGGACGGCGACGGGGATATAGACGGTGATGGCGACGGCGATTTCATTCCTGAGGAGGAGGAATTTCTGGTTCAGCAGGTCGCGGCCACGGAGAGCTATGTATTTGTGCCCAACCAGAGTGAAGACAGCGATACGGTAGCGCTGATCGACGGATATGATTTCAGCGTGCGGCCGATCCGGGTAGGCCTAAATCCCAAGCAGGTGGTGGCCGCCGACGTGGAGGAGCAGGGCTCGGTGGGATTTGTGTTGAGCACGGGCTCTTCGACGGTGGCGATCATTCGCGCCGATCAGGGCCAGGGTGATAATCGAGCCGATGTTCGAATGTTGTCGGTGCCGGGAGAGGTCAATCAATTGGCCATGGCTCCCGACGGTCGTCATGTGATCGCTTATATCGATCCCAATGAGCCGATCAGCGCTTCGGCGAGCACCGCTTCGCTGCAGACGATGGCGCTGGTGCGACTGGGCGATGAGCCGGGAGAAGATGAAGTCTTTCAACTCTCGGTGACCCGGCTGATTGAGGATATCGCGTTTACCGCCGACAGCGAGCAGGCCTTTATCGTGGGAGCCGAAGGGGTCAATCGTTTGCACCTGGCCGATATCAAGGCCGACGCCTTTATCCCGTCCATCGATCTGGGATTATCCTCCTCGATCTTCTCGCCGATCGACCAGGAAGTGGCATTCTCGTCGGATGGTAGCTTTCTGGCGGTTCGCACCAGCGATTTCGCAGGTGTTGGACTGGTTGAGTTGCACGCGACCGATGCACAGGTATTGACCAACCGGCTGGTGGAGCTTGACGGGATCCCCACGGATATCGATCTGGTAGAGAGAGAAGGGGAGTCGGCGATGTTGATCGCGAGTCTTCGTAGCCAGAATCAGGTGGTGATCTTTGAGATCGACGAGGCGCTGGAAGCCGACGAGGAAGACCATTCTTTTCTGCGGGTCATCGATGCGCCGGGCACCAATACGGGCATCGGGCGTCTGACTCCCGATGAGTCGGCGATGGTGGTCTTTTCCACCTTGCCAACCCGTCCGATGGTTGGCCTTCTCGACCTTGAGACGGAGACCATCTCCACCTATGAGATGAGAAATCAGATTCGAAATCTGGCGATCTCTCCCGATAGCCGAACGGCGGTTGCCGTTCATCGGCGTCAGGAAGGAGGAAGCGGCGGCACCGATTGGGAGGAGCGCTTTCGACACAGCGAGGGGCTGACTCTCTGGGACCTGGAGACCGGATATCGACGGCCCATCCTTCTGGAAGGAGAGCCCGACGAGATTCTGATGACCAGTGATTCCGCGGGCAACGCCTACCTCTATGTCATGTTGACCTCCAATCGGGAGGCCCATCAGGGCGTCAAGCGAATCGATCTCAGGAGTCATCGGACCGACTTTTTGCGCCTCCACCGACGACCCATGCAACTGGGAGTGGTGGCCGGTCAGGTCTTTATCAGCCAGGACGAAGAGACCGGGCGGATCACGTTTTTGGACGTGGAGACCAACGCGCAGCGAACGGTGAGCGGATATGAACTCAACGCCGGCATTCAATAAGACCATCAGAACTGGAAGTCATAAGTCAGGAGACGAGAAATGAGCAGTGAAAAGAGTAGATCGAAACCTCGTATCATGATGGCGGCAGCGCTGGTGGGGCTTCTGGCTCTCTCGGTTGCGCCGGCATGTGGTGAAAGTGCTAGCCTTCACGATTCGTTCAACACCGCGCAAGGATCGGGAGACTGGGATCGCGATGGTGATGGAGATGGCGGTGGCGCGGGCGACGGCGACAACAGTGATTTCGAACCGGAAGCTCCCGAGGATTTTGCGTTTTCGTCGCCGGCCATCGTGGGAGATAGCGTATATGTGGCAAATGAGACGCTGAATTCCATCGCCGTCATCGACAGTCGAAACCTGGCGGTGCGCACGATCCTGGCCGGCTCTCGACCCACCGAGGTGGTGGGGCCGGGGGCGGAAGGGGCAGCCGAAGACGCCCGGGTGATGGCCCTCAATGAGGGAAGCAGCACGGTGACGGTGATCGACCCCGACGATCAGAGTACCACGCATCTTTCGGTATTGCCGCGGGCCAATCATATTCGTATGGCTCCGGGTGGACGTCACTCGGTGGTCTGGTTCGACAGCGACCGGGCCGAGATCGGTCAGCCGGCAGGAGATCTCTCCGCTGTATCGGTGGTATCGGCAGCGGGCAGTTTTCAGGTCGCCGTGGGATTCCACGTGCGAGATGTTCGGTTTGATGAAGATGGGGAGCGAGCGTTGATCATTACCGATGATGGGGTCAGCGTCTTGAAGCTCGATACCATCGATGGTGATTCGTTTTCGCCGCCCCGCAATTTGATTCCTCCCTCCAAGGTGGGGGAGAGAATTCGCGATCTGCAACTGGATGTGACCTCCGATGGACGCTACGTCATCGCGCACCGCCCGGGTCATTCTTTCCTGATCGTCGCCGACCTCGACGATGGAGAAGCCTTCTCCCTGGAACTTCCGGCAGCGCCCACGGGAATCTCGATTCGAGAGAGTGGAGAGGATGTAGAATTGTTGGCCGTATTGCGCTCCGAGGGAGCCTTATTGCGCGCTACGATCCCCGAAGGTCTTCGAAATGCTCATGAGGGACTGGATCTGGCCAGTCTTCTGCAAAACGGAGACGACCCGGACAACGGAGACGACCCGGACAACGGAGACGACCCGGACAACGGAGACGACCCGGACAACGGAGACGACCCGGACAACGGAGACGACCCGGACAACGGAGACGACCCGGACAACGGAGACG
>SKNI01000183.1 GCA_007120615.1 Myxococcales bacterium
GCTCCCCCTGCTCCCCTGCTCCCCCTCTAACACCGCGCGCAATTGGCATGGGCGGCAAGCGAAAACCTGTCTTGCGTGGGAATCTTCATCCCACTATTCTCGAATGCAACATCCCGTAGTAGAAACCTCGTCAGGGGGGCACGCTCCTGACTAAGACTCTAAGAATCTTAGTTTGTTAATGAGATTGATTGATGAAGCCCGCAGATGAAGCAGCCGTGAAGACCAAAAAAATTCGGAAGCGCATCGATCCATCGCTGGAAGAGGAGTTGATGTCTGCGGCGCTTGATGAATTTGGCCCGGGTAATCCTTATGGTGTCTATGCCATTGGAATCGGCAGCAAGCGGCGAAACGGAGAATCCCTTCATTACCGAACACTAACAGCCTTCGTGGAGCGCAAACTCGCTGCTCCAGAGAATCCCGTGCCAGCAATTCACTTTGAGTCTGGTGGTAATGAGTGGACCTGCGTACCGGATATTATTGCCACCGGGCAACGCGCCTGTGTAGAGAATGGAAGAGCTGTCCATTTCAACGGCTTATTTCCAGGCGCGTCTATCGCCCTTCGTGACGTGTTTCACCGTGTAGGGGGGGTGGGCGCGCTAGTGAGTGTGGCCCCAAACAAAGGACCCACACATCTCATCACAGCGGGGCATCTCTTTTTTCCTCGCTCGCCAGGCACCCCGATCTATTGCGCCCTGGGAGCCGGACAGGCGGTGCGGGAGGTCGGCGGATTGACTGCCAATCTACTCGACTCGACTCACGCCGGAAATAATCCCCTCGATGCTGCACTCGTAGCCCTGAATGAGTTGGGCCGCGGCTTCGCGTTGGAGACGAGGCCGAGAAATGAGATTCGCCGATTCGCCAAGAATTACCACGGGCAACGGGCGCAGGCATTTCGCCCCACTACCGGTGATTATTCGCAGTCGACCGTGATGTCTACCAGCCCCTTCGCCGCCCATATTTCCGCCGACGCTCGCCCGAACTCCTATATCGTGCGCGATGTTGTGCACACATCCTTTCCCATCACTATATCAGGTGATTCGGGCACGATCTTGTCCACCAATCTATCCTCCGGTCTTGGCGACGGTGTAGGAATTTGTGTCGGGCGCCACGGCCAAGCAAGCCTTTTTGAGCCGTTTGCTCGAATGCTGCCGCGATTCGAGCGGATCCTTGGACGTTCACTTTCTATTTGGAGTAGGCGATGACGTATTCTACCTCGCTGCGGTCGGTTTTCTTTTCTTCGTTTCTGATTCTCTCGTTTATGGCGGCTTCTCCTGTCGCTTATGCCGAAGAGGGGCAAAGCTGCGATGAAAAACTCGCCCAGGTCATAGAAAACCTCGGCGGCACGGGTGTCGGGGGCTCCGTCTACCGGGAAGGCATCTCCTTTGTGACTGACGCCGCAGAGTTACATGAAATTGATCCGAACGGCGAACAAAACTTGTCTCTTCTTCATCTGGGCGGGTCCTGTACGTACTACGTTTTAGCGAACTCCGAACCAAGACCTGTGGAAATATCGGACAACAGTGAAGCCTTGAAGACCTCTCACCAACTCCACGATCTGCAGAGTCTGGCGAGGATTAAGACCGAATGGGAGAAGATAACACCGACGGTTAGTGGCTCGGCTCAATCTGGCTTAGTGGCGATGGAAGCGCTGCATACGCTCGGGCAGATCGTCGTGGATCGCGCGACAAATCATGCGCTGAGTCTGTTGCATGCAAAATTACTCGATGTATTCGGCTGCAATGGGGAAGGGGCTCATTTCATCGATACCTGCGGAGTCCTCCGTGCGCTTCGGATGCAGAATATCGTAGCTTCCCGGGACGCGCTGTTGAGCGGACTAATTCGAGACGGGGCTCGAGAGCTTGTGAATAACCAGCAGGAACTTGAATTTGCTGCCCACTTCGTTCTTCCAATTTTTACACGGGCCACACCGCAATGGAGTGATGCCGAAGCGCATTCTCTCACACGGGCGGCGATATTGGCGGCATGGCAACACATGAACTTTGATGATTTGAACTCGGCACCAGATAGCTCAACGGCTGCCGTCGCGGCTGGGATATCGGTATTCGCCAAATGCCAGATAGTCTACGAAAAGGGGCGAAAGGAGTTGTTGGGGAGCACCGTTGCCGACGTGGCGCTATCTAATCTCGTGGACTGTCCGATCTATCATCATCTGGAAAATTTATTACACGGATCAGAATGGGAAGACAATCAACTGGTGCGCGCTGTCGCTCTCCGAATTGCGGGGGACGCGCTCCATATAACGACAATGAGTGCTCCCCCAGGAAAGAGCGTCGCCAATCGACGGCTTGCTCGAGCTACTGAGTTCTTTTTCGATTTGATGTGTATGACAGCTACCGAAGACTTAGTCCGCTTCGGCTGTCCCGAATTATCAAGTATTTCCTGGGACGAAGAGCGCAGCCTGGTCGATCGAGCGACCCTACTCAAACATCTGCTAGCGAGCTACGTGGCCAACGACACAAATCAACTCATTGCCGGCCTGGTTTCTGTATTTCCGGTAAGACCAGAAAACTCTTCCGGCGAAGATTGTTCGCAACACGATTGTCCGGAGCCTACCCGGGCACAGAAGAGAGAAAATAATAAGATCAACTACGGTCGCGCCCTGCGACTTTCGGCGGGCCTGGTCCAATATGCGTCCACCTACTCGGAGGACAATCCGGGTGGGGCGTCCGCACAAGAGCAGCGCGCCGACCTCTTGGAGTCGTTGACTCGGGACTTCACCGACAGGCGGGAGCGCGGTGGCGATGGCATCTGGTCGCTCGGTGGTGCACTGCGCGGAGTCGGAGGCCTTCGCTGGAATGACAAAACAGCACTTCACGGACCGATCGATCTGTCGCTCGGGTTTGCATGGAGTTTGCTGGCCAGAGAATCGAACTGGGGATTTCATGTGGGCGTCGATCTCATCAGCCTCGGCCAATACCTCTCATTTGACGAAAACGTTCAATTGCAGGACCCAACGGGATGGCAGGATCCCTTCGTCTTTGGCCTTACCGTGGCTGCAACAAATGGCCACGAAATGCCGTTTTTTCTTGGCCTCACCGGTGGCTTTGCCCCAGGATCGCACGTAGGAGAGAATCAGGGCGCGTTCTATTTTGCCGGCACCATCGGGGTCTACGTGCCACTGCTAGATTTGAATTGATGAAGAAATTCGCTCCAGGCCTCCAGATCCTGGTGTTGGCCCAGGAGCCATGAATTTCATGGGGTTATAGAAGGACTTGAAACCATGGCACACGCAGAAGACCCAGAGATCCGTTCGGAAGAGCCCGAAATAATTTCACCTGATGAAGATCAGGGGGAGAAAAACAAGCATAAAAAAGCTGATGCCGAGGTCATATGGCGAAAGCTCCGTCAGAGATATACAGGCATCTGGGGGGCCAAAGTCTTCTGGCTGGCGATATTCACCTTGGGACCGTTCATTTTGCAGATGAAGTCCTACCATTTCGGTGTCAACGTGAGCTTTTCGACGGCCGTCTACGCTGCATATCACGGCCTCGGCATCTACATCTATGCGTGGGTGTTCCAACTTGAAAAGAAGAAAGAGCTATTTCCGCCCGCTGAACATCTCGCGAAAGTGGAAAAATTGGTCAAAATGGACCGAGTTGTAAAGCCGCTGGGTTGGTCTGTAGTCGCCCTTCTGGTCTTGACGTTCGCAGTAAACGCCACTTTTACGTTCGGCCCTCTCAAAGGGCAGTTTCCGTTGCCGAAGGCGGCGGCATATCTCCTGGGTATTCCATACGACGACGAGTCGGAAGGTAGAGAGTTAATTTCTTCTCTGTCCGACTTACAGAAAGCACTAGCTCCGAGCCTGGGTGGCGAAGCAAGAACGTTGCACCTGAACCTTCCACCGGAACGAGGTTGGATGCCTGGGAGTATCTTCGTCATCGATGACCGACGACGTATCATCTCAAATTTCAACTCCGACAAAGGTGAATTGGTTGCCACTCCACCGACTGTCCGGGTGCCTGTAGATAGCAACATCCTTCGCGAAGTAGGCCTACAGACCCTATGGCGCACTGTCGGAAGTCTCGACGGCATCTCCATCGAGCTTCAGGTCGACGACATCGAGGTCGTCACCGTCGGGACCGGAACGCTTCGGAGGTTGGCAATGGACTCTCCCACAGCGCGAAGGCGGGCGGACAGTGGGCGTCCAACGCATCTGGTAAGTCGGGCGTTTCGAGCGCAAATGTCATTTCATCTCCACCGTCCGGCGTCGATCGAGGAGAGAGACTGGTTGGTGCTGCATCGCACCCTCTCGAGAAGAGGTGTGGACCTCGAGATTGCCACCGATGATGTTTTAATCTGGCAGGCCAGCGAGCCCACTGTGATTGCCTTCGAAGCGGTCACGGCCGAATATGTGGTCACCCATCTTGGAGAGAGTCTGGAATCCGACCAGATTAAGCTCGAGCCGCTCCTCACGTACGACATCCGAGCGAAAGCCGATGAATCCCATGAAACCGAGGAAGCGCAGCCTTGGGTTTTGGCGCTGGCAAGCTCTGGGTACTATCCACAGGCGCAGCGGCTGAACCAGCCTTGGAACCGCGAAAGTGCCAATGAGGTTTATAATGCGCTCAGTCCGTGGCAGCCCAGGGTCGAACGTTTCGATAGTTCTCAAGAGAGTCCGATGACCCGTGAGTCGCTCCGGGAATTCGTGCAGCAGATCTCTCAGACGGCAGCAGACAACGGTGCGAAGATGGCTGTCTTCTACATCATCTCTCACACCGTTCTGGATACCAATCAGCAGCCGATGATTCTCATGTCGGATTTCCAGCGTGCAGGGAGTGACACCGACGGGGGCATGTTACCGCTGAGGACTCTCTACCAATGGCTCGACGAAGAGTTGGACATTCCTTTCGCGGTTCTCGTTGACGGCTGTATGGAAAATGAACGCTTCGCCGAACAGCTGCAGGAATTTGGTTTACATATTGATCGGCAAACGCGGCAGATCCTTTACCTTGGCGATGCACCGATGATCACCGATGAGATGAGCCGAATGGCGCAGATGCAGCTTGATTTTGCGCCTCGGGGAAGTTTCTTGCGATCTGAGAACCCTGTCGTTTTGGGAGCCAAACCTGGGACCTTAGCCTTCGCGGAAGCTCATCCCAGGCTGACTTTTGGCTCCGTCGTCGGGCCGATCGCTGCTAACCTCTCCCGTGCGGCGGTGAACAACGAGGACGAACCGATCAGCGAGATTATATTACAAAATACCTTCACCGGTCTTGGCGAGATCAACGCCCTGGGAGCAATGAGTTGGAGCGACTTCTCAACATTTCGACGGGCTTCGCGGCAATTACTTCATCGGTCGGATTCCGAAACAGTATCAGACGATGCAGTGGAGACCATCTCGGCTCCCGTAGATGCGTATCTTCAAGGACTCTTTGTTGGAGAGGACGCTGAAAATATCTGGTTTAACGCAGATTGGGCGCTGGCTCGGTGGAATGCCGAAACTGGCGAGACATCAACGATCTACGAGGGAGAGCGAGTGTTCCCGGTGCTGGTCATGGACCACGGCACCTACCTCGTCAGGATGAACGAATTCGAACTCACTTATCTGCCAGAAGGTGATCCCGAGCAGAGTGTTGTACTCCTGACCGAAGCAGACGTCGAATACCTCTTCGATCTCGGAGGCTCTCTACTGGCAGTGGAGCAAGGGGGCGATATCAGTGTCGACGACCGACTGTGGATAGTCGAGGGGACGGAAACACAGGAGATCGAGCGATTCAACATCACTATTCTCGATGAATTGACCGCCGATCGAGACGGGGTGCTCTATTATTCCCGTGGCGGCGCACCCACAATCTGGAAACGCGACGGGCAGACGGAGATACGAGTCACTGACGGAGTCCAACATATTGGGCCGATGTTGGTCATTGAGAATACGCTCTTTGTCGTCTCTCGCGACGGACGTTATCTGTACCGCGTCGCTGAAGGCGCTACTACCCGAATCGTTCTAGACAAAATTCTCGAAGAGCCTTTGAGCTGGTCCGGTCATGGACCGGCAAACATCCAACCTTGGCTCGACGGACGGATCGCGCTGCGAGATAACCGCCGAATTCTATTATTGGATCCTAGTTTATTACCCTGGGAGTAATTCGTCGCGTTGGTGAGCTGAAAATTTCCAAGACGAAGATTGTCGAGTTTAGCGATATTCTCCGGGTGTTTGCGACGGAAGCGGAGTGGACAGGGCCCCTAGATCAATGAAGGTCTCACACCGTTCCTCCAAGAGCTGAAAACAAACTACTCAATGCATGAAATTGAGAATTCCGGGAATCTTACAGACTTGGCGACCGCCGTCGACCGGTTTTGTGAAACGTTCTGAGATTGTGGGTTGGTGCTATTGGTCGGAATTATCGAAGGAACAAATTCGCCTTTTCATTAAACTCGATTAGGCGTGCCAGATCACAAGATATCCATGCAGGAATAGAGCCTGCTCATTTGGGACAGATTTGATCCGGCTCATCGAGCTCGAGGATTTCTTCGACGACCTCCAGTTTCGGCTGTTCCGTGGGACCGTGTCCGGTCTGGGCTTTCTTGTTTCTCTTCGACGCATCGGATCGTCGACGCTCGGAGTTCCCTCGATCCCTTCGGCGTTGGCCAGGCGAGTGATCAGGTCGGAGATACGACGGCGCAAGAGTTGATTTTCGCGGTCTACACATCGCGCAAAGTCGTGCAGTCGCTTGATCCGTTATGACCTTTGCCCATATCGCAGGGGCCCGGATAGGCCCATACCTGAATGTGGGCGGGGAGGTCGATCATCTCAAAATGAGCCTCTGATACCGAGGAAGAATCGATTGTCATCGTTGGTGGCACCGGTGTTCATATAGAGTCGCGGTCCTCTGATCGACCTGCGGCGCTCCCGGGGCGACGAATACCAATAGCCGCCTACCCCTCCCGCGACAGCCCCCGCTGCTGGTAATGCGAGGAGCCATTCCTGCCCATTCATCTCAAATAGAGCGTAGAATACGGGTAGTGCTACGATACCCATTCCGAGCATCATTCCCGCAAAGGTATATATAAAACGGCCCTCTCCTCCCAGTAGATGGCCTGTGGCATAAATCGCCAGGGGGAGACCCACGTAGAATCCCGCAAAAAAGAAGGACTCATGGATGAGCGCCCCTCCCCCGAAGGCCAGGCCCAGGGCAGCTACTCCTGCCAGCGTTTGTGCGCCCATACGAAGTGCCGGCGCCACAGGCTTCTTTTCTTCCTCTTCGGCCTCCACCTCCACCTCAGAAAGCGTTGATGTGCTGGAGTCCGGCTCCTCGACGGTCGAAGAATCAGCCCATGCCGGGGAGGTCGAGACGAGCAGCCCGGCCGTGGCGATTATAAGGAACAAAAAAGCGCGGCGTGAATAATCGATTGAAAAGTTCATGGGTACAATCACTGGCAAAAGAAGTTGGACAACCTTAGGACGAAAATGAAGAGAGGTTTTCCGCCGGCTTTTTTAACTCCAGTTCGATCTGCCCCATTTGTATGATTTGTATGAATGGAGGCTAAAGCTCAGCCCAGGTAGCGTTTGACGGTATCGATGAGGTCTTGCTCCTGAAAGGAGAGCTTGCCGAGATAGCCATTGGCGCCGAGGCTCATGGCTTTTTTCTTGTCGGCGGCGCCGCCCAGGGTGGTGAGGATGACCACGGGGAGGCTCTTATATTTCTCGGAGGCTCGTACGTGTTGGAGGAGTTCCAGGCCGTTCATCCCGGGCATCTGGATATCGGAGAGGAGGAGGTCGACGCGGTGGCGTTGGAGCATGGACCAGCCGTGGTTTCCGTCGTCTGCCTCCAGAACCCGGTAGTTTTGATTTTTGAGGATCGAGACCACCAGGGAGCGGGTGACCTCGCTGTCTTCGACGACCAGGACGGTCTTGATGCTCAGGGCGCGGCGACCTTCGACGGCGGTAAATGAGCGCTGGCGGTCGGAGGTCTCCAACTCGATGCCGGCGTCGCTGGTACTTCGTTCGATGAGATTGACCACGTTTAGCAGGGGGACGACGGCGCCGGAGTCGGTCAGAGCGACCCCCCGACACAGGCGTACGCCGCTCAAGAAGTCCCCCAGTGGGCGGCTGATGGCTTCGCGCTCTCCGATGACATCGTCGACCCAGATGGCGACTCGGCGGGCTCCCTTTCGGACCAATAAGACCGTGAGGGGATCGGGAGGACGGCCTCGGGGATCGAGTTCCAGGAGTCCTGCCCAGTCGACCAGGGGCAAAAGGCCCTCTTCGGTCTTTACACAGACGCCTCCGTGGACTTTCTTGAGGCTATCGCGATTGACCATGGCGACTCGCTCGACGTCTTTTGCAGTCAGGGCGAAGTGGCTTTTGGCGATGGCAAAGACCAAAACGGAGCTGACCGCCGAGGAGACGGGGAGGTGAAGGGTAAAAGTGGTCCCCTGGCCGATCTCACTTTCGATCTCGATGAAGCCGCCGATGCGGGTGATCTGGCGGCGAACGACGTTCATCCCGATGCCCCGTCCGCTGACGTCGGAGACCTTCTTCTGGGTAGTAAAAAAGAAATAAAAAATCAGGGCGATGGCTTCCTGGTCCGAGAGCTGACGAGCCTTCTCGGCCGGCAAAAATTTCCGCTCTTCGGCCTTTTTTCGGATATTTGAAGGATCGATTCCGCGGCCGTCATCGGTGAGGACCACTCGGATGGAATCTCCCACATAATCGGCGCTCAATATGATCTCACCTTCGGCTTCTTTTCCCTGCTCGGCCCGCTCTTCTGGGGGCTCGATTCCGTGATCGACGGCGTTTCGGACCAGGTGCAATAAGGGCTCCGAGAGGGCGCTCAAGATGGTGCGGTCTACTTCCACATTTCCGAAGGTATGGATCAGGCGAACCTTTTTGCCCTGACTGTTGGCCAGATCTCGAACCGCCCTGGGATAGTGGCTTAGGACCTGGGCCAGCGGGATGTGACGAAGATGGCGAACCTGGTCGTCGAGCTGGGAGGCCCGCAGGTTGACCAGGTAATTCTCCTCGCGAATCTCGGTTTCGCAGGCGTCAAAGCGGTGGATCAAGTTGCGAAGAGCCATGGTGCGGGTTTTGGGCAGATTATTCTCGATCTGTTTAAAAAGGTCTCGCAGCTGGCGGCGGATGCCGTTGAGGTCGCCCAGGCGATAACCCAGCCGACGGCTCATCAAGAGGGTTTCCCCGGCGATATCTCCGATACGCTCCAATTTCTCCACGTCGACGCGCAGAGTTGCGCTGGTTTTGATTCGCAGGGAGCCGCCGTCGAGGTCGCCGGGAGCGGGTTGCTCCTCACTGATCGGGGCTTTGATTCGGGTCTTGGTGGAGCGGCCGGTCTCCGACGGGGAGCTGGACTCGGACTTTGCCGGGGGCGGTTTCTCCTCGGTGGATTCTATCTGGCCATTCTTCTGGGCCGGCTCATCGTCGGAATTATCCGCCTCGGACTCTTGCTTCTCACCGGACTCTTGTTTCTCACCGGACTCTTGCTTCTCAACGGGCTCTTGCTCGGGGATCTGCTCCGGTTTCTGATCGTCGAGAGAAGAGGTGTCCAGGGAAAATCCACCGGACGCTTCGGGAGACACGGGAGCCCGGTGAATAAATTCAGCGACTCGGTCCACAAAACCGGTGAGGTCGAGATTGGTAGAGGTCTGATCTCCGGCGGACTTGGTGAGCAAACCGCGCATCAAGTCGAGGCCTTCAAAGACCAGATCTACGGGGTCGGTATTGTTCATTCCCTCGTCGTCGGTGATGTCCATCAACACGTTTTCGGTCTGATGGGCGACGAGGTTAATATCGACAAAGCCCATCATCTTGGCTTCGCCTTTGATGGTGTGAATCTCGCGCAATAACTCATCAACGCCTTCGCTGTCCTGGGGTTCCCGTTCCAGTTTGACCAGCAGGGCGTTCATGCGCTCCAGCCGGTCCAGACCGACGGAGCGAAATTTTTCGATGAGGGAGCCCATACTCATGAGGTTTCGGTTTCCTCTTCTTCATCGTCGCCCTCGATCTGGCGGGCGATGGAGTCAAATTCCTGGGACCCGTCGGGGTCGGAGCTCTTGGACAGAGAAGCCGCAATATCATCGAAGATACTGCTGTTTTCGGAGCTCGCGGCGCTAAATTCGACGGTGGGGACATCCTGGCTGGGAGAGTCGTTTTCGGAGGGTGAGTCTGTGTTCTCTTCCTGGGAGGTGACGCTGGACTGGGAGAGGTTTACCGGGGTGGTCTGGGGGCTGCGTTTGGGCGAAAGAGAGTGTTCTGAGGTGACACGAATCGTGGCGTTCGGGTCTTGTGAAGGCTGTCC
>SKNI01000275.1 GCA_007120615.1 Myxococcales bacterium
GGCCCTCTTCACTTCGCCCTTCTACTTCAATATCCGCTCCAAGACGGGCGACATCGAAAGCGCTCATGCGAGCCTTTTCCAGGACCTGACGATGCTCGCGGTCATTTCCCTGATCGCGAAGGGAACGCTCCAGACGCACGAGAATATGAAGATTGTCGGGCTCCAGTGTCGAGGCCTGGCGCAGATAAGACATGGCCGCCGCGTCTCGAAGCTCGGAGGGAACATCCCACCGGGTCCGGATCTGATAGCTGGCCAAAACGTGACCGGGAGCGAATTCGGGATAGCGCTGCATAAGCTCATTGAAGACCAGCTCGAATTGCTCGTTATCGGCGCTGGCATGGGCCGAGAGCGCTGCCGCATAAAGGGTGGCCCCGGAGGTCTTTTCAAGGGCCTGACGCAATTGCACGGGCTCCAACTCCATTGCCGAATAGGTGGAGTTGGCGAGTTGTGCGCGACCGATTTCTCCGGAGGGATGAAGTGAATCGCTGAGCCCGGTATCTGCCAGGACTTCTCCGGAAGTGGGCAAGAAGAAGAGCTCGAACCAATCTCGATAATTGGGACGATGAGCCATCTTTATGAGCACCCGGTGGGAGCCGGGCTCCAGCGTGACATCTCGGAGGAGACGACCCGATTTGTAGGCCTCTTCGTCGTGTTCAAAGACCTGTTGGTCGCCGATCCAGACTCGCGCCGCCCCCGGGAAGTTGCCGCTTATTGTAAGCTCACGGGCCGCTGAACTCTCCAGATTTAGCCAACCTTCGAGATAATAAATCCCGCTGGAGCCGAGCCCCAGGCGGTCTCCCGGTTCATCGAGAGCGATGACCCTGGTCTCCCGGATATTGGCCGGATGCCCCGTAGCGATCAGCGGACTTCGGTATCGGTCAGCGAGTCGGGCTGCGGGGTCGGCCAGATCGGATTCGGGCTCAAGGACGTTGTCGAAATCGAGCAGACGCCAGGGCGACATCCTGGGGGATGCGTGCCAGTGATGAATTGCGCCGCCCTGGGCGAACGCAAAGGGCTCCTCGCTATCGCCACGCAACCACTGCATCCGCGAGATATGGTGAGCAAGGCGGACCAGGGACAACCGGGTAAGGGGCGACTCGCCATCGAAGCGAACTCCCTGCAGCTTTTCTTCCATGCGGCCCGGAAAATCGACGATATCGTAGCGCAATCCATAGAGTCGGTAGGCGGCGTAGCGATTCAGGGGGTGGCCGGGAAAAGCGTGAAGCATCTGAGTATAGGTATCAAATGCGCCCTCCATATCGCCGGACCAGTAGAGAGACTCTCCCACGAAAAACGCCTGCTGAGCGTAGGAGATCTGCTCCGGAGCGACCTCTTCTCCTTGAAACCAGCCCTCCAGCGCGTCGGTGACCTCACCGTCTTCGAACTCAAAGAGATCGACGGCGGACGGAGCAGTCGCACAGGCCGTGGTGACGAATAAAAGCGCCAGAAGCAGTGCGCTCCATCGAGGGTTAAATTGGCTTTTTGCACGAGGAGTTGTCTTGAGATCGATCATTGGTGCACCTCTTCGCCGATCAAACGGATGGTCTCATTGAGCGCTTCATGCATCTCGCCGACGAACCTTCGAAATTCGGGATAGTCGGCGACGGAAACCCGCTGTACGGCAAATGAATAACGAATATCGACCAGAAGCTCTCCGTCGACGCTCTGGTAGTCGACCCGCATCTCTCCGAAGGGTGATTCCACCACGGTGGGGTCGGGAACTCGTTCGATTCCCGTGCCCTCGGGGAGGCGGTAGCGAATCTCGGCTTCATTGGCGAAGGGGACCCGAATCGTGCGGTCTTGATTTCGAGTGGACTCGCGAGCGTAGGCTCCCAGGAGGTCGCGAGGAGCAGCAAACGGATAAAATGAGCGGCTATCCTGAGCTCCTCGCAAAATGCCAGGGGCTTCGGCGGTGTAGCGAATCTCTGTGGGGGCGTGGAGATCATTTAGGTTTTCGTATTCGGCCTCGATCAACTGCACCCCGGGGAAGGTCCGGGCCAGCTGGCGCTCGAACTGCTCGTTTCGACGCTCTTCGTCCTCCAGACTTCGGCGAAAACTAACGGCGTGGGCGCCGTGGGCTTCGACACGCCCGGTGATAACGGGCAACTCGCCGCTTAAGTCCACGTCCAACACCTGACGCATCAGATTATCGTCGGGGGAGTCGATGGGCATGGTGGTCCACTCGGTTTTTCCCCCGTCGTGAATGATCAGCGCCTGAGCGCCCTGATCCATGGAGGTCAACTCGTAGGGGCCGTTGAACTCGGCGGTGGCGTCGAGATAGAGATCCATGGACGGTACGTACGTCACGGCGTGGTTAAAGACGTGCATGCTGGCCGGGAAGTCACCGACGGCGCCGAGACGTCGGGTGCGAACGAGCACCATATTGGCCTCGATTCCGGCCTCTTCGATCATCACTTTTAGAAGCGCTGATTTGTCTTTGCAGTCGCCGTAGCGGTTTCGAAGCACCGTGGAGGTTCGGTAGGGCTTCCACCCGTGAATCCCAAGTCCCATGTGGAGATAGCGGGTATTTCGAGCGACGAAATCGTAGATGGCTTCTACCTTGGCGGCTTCAGTGTCGAGATGTCCGGTGAGCTCGGCGACCTGAGCGCGAATGGCGTCGTCCACCACCAGTTGCTCCTCGATAAGATTCCACCACCAGCGGCCGATCTCGTCGTAATTCTCCTTATTGGAGACCATGATATGGTCGTAGACATCGGCGTGGCCGGGCTGGTTGGACTCCGTAAAGACCCGGGGCAGATTTCGGAGTTCAAAGGCTGTGACCTTCTCGCCGTCCAGGGGATCTCCGCCGGGAAGAGAATTCTCCCAGCGTCGATGCTCCAGGGTGGGCTCGCGAAAATAGAGTTGCCACTCCAGAGGGTGAATTACGGCATAGCGCGAGAGCGCCACCGGCCGGGTCCTCTGGATATAGGCGACGTTTCCGAAATAGTCGCCCCGGAAGTTCTCGTTGGCTACCTGGTGGATCAAATAGCGAAATTCGACGATATCGCCGACGTCGACATTATTGGCCCGAAGGTTGACGTAGGCGCTGTCGTTGTAGGTGGTGGTGCCTCGCTGGGAGGCGGTGGTTCGCCACTGGTTGAAATCCTCGGAGATGGTGCCGTCGGCTTTGTAGACCCGCACGCCCAGAACTTCGACGCGGTCGTCGCCGCGGCGGTGGGTGATGCGAATGCTGCGGGCGCCGTTGATGCCTTCATCGGCGATGACCCGGTGGGCCCGCTGGACAAATTGGCGGCCCAGGCCGTTGGAAGATACCCGATGAATTCTCTGATCGACGAGAAAGTCGTAGCTCTGGGCGCCCTTCGGGGTTTCTTCGTCCAATTCTCGGAGTTCGGTAACCACCCAGGGCTCGTAGAAGCGGTCCGATTCGGGCTGGAGATGTTCCAGATACTCCTGAAGACGGGTGGCCTGTGGGCGAAGTGCGATGGCGTCTTCTACGGCTTCCATCGCCAGGTCGGGCTGACCTGAAGCGACCAATAATTCTGCCCGCCTTTCTCGGAGAGTAGCGTCGCCGGGAGCTTCCTCGATGAGGGAATCGAGTATCGCCAGGGCCTCGTCGAGTTCGCCGCCGGCCCGCCGGAGCATGATCTCCTGGAGCCCCCAACTTCGAGACCAGGGCGCGTACTCGCGGTACGTCTGCACCCGCCGGAGGGCCTCCTCATTTTCGCCGCCGGAGACCGCCTCTCGAACCAATTGCCAGCCGAAGGTTCCGCTCAGCTGAGTGATCTCTGCGGTTCGGGCGCGCAACCGCCGGGCCTCGTGAGCATCACCGCTCTGCTCCTGAAGAGTGGCCGCCATGCGCAACCACTCCGGGGTGGATTCACGGTCTTGCGAGTCCCAGCGCTCCAGGGTGCGAAGCGCCCGGGGCCATCCCTCGTGTCGTTCATACCAGCCGGTCAGATCGAGTATCGCCATCAAAAACCGGGGATTTTCCTCGACCAATTGCTCTAATTCTCGGCGCTGAGCGTCCCATTCCAGGTGGGTTCTGCCCCCGCCTCGTTCGCGGGCTCGCTTCAGGCGTACCAACTCATCGTCGCCGTCTCGCGCCACCGCACCGTCGAGGAGGGCCTGTCGTTTCCAGTGCTCCTCGTAGAGTTCGGCGAGCACCAGGATCTCGCGGGGGGAGAACCGATCGATGAGCGGCTCCAGCCGATCGGCCACATCTCGCCAGGGCGTCGCGGCGTCATCGGTGAAGAGATTCTGCCACAGATGAGCGGCCCATAATTGGACCGCCTCCGGCTGCTCGGGACGTATTGCATCTTCGATCAGGGCTCGCGCTCCACCGGGTGACAATTGTTGCTCTTGCTCCTCAACAAATTGGGCGACCTCCTCAACAGGCCGACTCGCTCGAGCGACGAGTCCCGGCATCGGCCCGCCGTCCTCATCGACAAGCCGGGCAATCCAGGAGAGGCCGCCCTGACCGGAGGAGCCGAGCTTTACCAGAATCTCATTCGACCCGGCGTTCAACTTCACAGGCCAGCCCTCTCCATCGAGTCCCAGTCCGAATTCACCGGTCCTCTGGCCCAAAGGCTCCCCGTTGACCCAGATGCGATAGGCGCTTCTGGAACCCACCAGGAGCTGCCCGGTTTTCTCTTCGTCGACCTCCACGGTGGTCGCCAGATAGGTCACAGCCGACGTCGCCGGATGAACCCTGGAGCCCAACTGATAGGAGCATAAATGATGAGCGTCTCCGAGCCCTCGCCAGTCGATCTCTACGAGTCGTCCCGAATAGGGGCCCGGCGCTCCTTCTTCCGGGGGAAGTCGATCGTAAAACCCCTGCATGGACGCGTTCTCAAAGGGCCCCACCAGATCCCAGTTCACCAGACAGGACTGGGCATCGGCGAACCCGTCGTTTCCGCCAAACTCCGAGTCATCGCTGATCTCCAGGAGGCTGCGCGCCGCCAGTCGACGAAGCACGAATTGCACGGTAGCCACGTCGGTTTCGTCTGCCAGCGCCGTCAATCGGGCGGCAAATTCCTGGGGCGCCATAAACGTTCGATAGTTCCCCATCTGATGGGCTGCGGCCAGAGCTTCCGCTGGATGCTCCGCCCCGGCGACGCGCTCGGCGAGTTGGTCCAACTCCCCGGCCACCGCCTCCTGAGCGTATACTTCCGCCGACCACATCAGTGTGGCCATCACAAGAACGCTTATACCCCGACATCCTGATCTCATTGATTATCTCGTGTAAAAAGAACGCGATTCGATTCACTGCTGGTGAACGCAACCTGGGTCCTCTTTTCTTCCACGGGGAGAGAGGAAAGAGGAAAAGAGGAAAAGAGAGATAGAGAGAAAGGCAAGGGAAATCGCAGAGACGCAGAGGACCGCCAAGACGCAGAGAATTTTAGGGTGACACTTTGGGCTAGACGGTCGGTGAGCGTTTCTTGTTCAGCTTCTGCTAACGTCCTGCTAATGCGCCTGGTAGTCTCCGGCGGATGCGCTGGTAAACCTGATCACTTCCAATAGCTGAACAACTCCTCTTTCTTTTTCTTTTTCCTCTGCGTCTCTGCGTCTCTTTGCGTCTCTGCGATTTCCCTTGCCCTTCTCTGTTTCTCTCTTTTATCTCTTCACTCTCGCCACTCCCTTCACAATCACAGCGACCACCAACATCCCCCCCACAAGATAGAAGTACCATGGGCTCCCGCCCTCTTCCGATCTCTCTGCCTCCTCCTCTTCAACTTCCACGGTATCGAGATAGACCGAGTAGGTCGGAAATTGGGAGTCGAATACGGTCTGGAAAATATCCTCACCGACCTGGATAGTTCCCATATGGCGATATCCCCCGTGCGTATTATGCATCACCTTATTTTCCAGGGTCACGGTGGCCGAGTTGAACGGACAATTCCATAATTGGCGATAATGAACCCGGCCGTCGGCGCCGGGGAAAGCGATGAACTCCGACTCTCCGACCTCGCATAATTGGCCGTCGGCCCGGACCCCGGTCTGGCTGTCGAGGAAGCGGGCGACGTCGTCTCTTCGGCGTTCCAGATCCTGGACTGAAGTTTCCTCGCCGGGCTCGAAGATTCCCATATGATGGATGAGATCTTCGGCGGAGATACTCAATAATTGCTCCACCTCGGTTTCTTCACCGGGTGCTTCCGCCGGGCGAACCTCGGTGATGTGAGTACTGGAGTCGGTCTGATGACTCGAAACCGTCGCCGAAAATCCGCAAACGATGGCCCCCAGGGAGAATATGACTACGGCTACTTTTATAAGGTTCATCTTAACTGCTTGTCACTGGTTTACGACTTTTTGGAAGACTGACGTTTGAAGACAAAGACCGCTCCGCCCTCGCAGGCGGCCGCCAGAACTCGGTCCACCATAATCAGGCTGTGGATGGGAGCCGGGATTTGAATCTCCTGGGCCGGTTCGGTGGCCTCTCCGTCATATAAGAGCATCCGCCCGTCCTCACCGCCGGAGATGAAATAACCGTCGCTTCGAAAGTGGAGACTTCGTCCCTGACCGTGATGGCCTTTGAGGCGGGTGGGTTGGTTATCGCCCTCTCGCATCATACTCAACGCGCCGGTTTCCTCGACCCAGATCACCAACCCGTCGGAAGCCATCAACCCGGTGACTCTTCCCGAAGTATCGACCTGATCGACCTGGAGGCCCCGTGAATTCCAGAATCGGACCTGTCCGTCGGCGCTGGCGGTGATCGGCCCTTTTTGTCCCAGGGTTACGGCGGTCACCGAGGAGCCGTGATCGGCCAACCGGGCTACGCAATGGCCCTTGTGCAAGGACCACAACCGGGCCTGCCCGTCGTCCCCACCGGTCAAAAGAAGGTTCTTCTTGGTCACCAGCCAGCCGCATTGAAACGAGTCTCCTCCACCGGCAATGGTGGTATGGAGAATATTGGTCGCTTTACCGAGAACCGCCTTCGGCAAGAGCCACAGATGGATCATTCCATTGGCATCCAGGGCCCAGAAGAAGTTTTCGTCGACAAATCCGACGTCTACTAACTCTCCATCGGAGATCTGGACCCGGGCTAACCGCTGGCCGCGAACGTTCCAGATCTCGGCATATCCCTGGCTTCCGACGGTGACCAGGCGCTTCTCATTCGGGGAAACGGCAAGCCCGATGGCCCCCTGATGCTCGGTTCGAAATTGCAGCATCGGCTGGTATTCGGTCTGCGGATCGAGGCTGCGCTTCAAAATCCCCATCGGTGGCGCCGAGGAGGAGGCCTGGGACCACAATTCATCGAGGGAGACCGTCACCAGCCTGGACGTATTGGTATCACTGGGCGCTTCGACGACCTCCGAAACCTCGGGCTCGGGAATCTTCAGTTGATCCGAGGTCGCGTCTGCTCCCGGAGTCAATCGTTTGCCCGAGGATTCGGTGGAAGGAGATTCGGTGGAAGGAGGAGCTGAGGGCTCTTCGTCCTGGTCGTCATCCACGTCGGAAACTGAGCTCTCCGCGGCAGAAAATGACAGCTTTGGTGGGGAGGGATCCACCTTTAAAGACTGAGAGAGCCGTCTCTTGAGACCCTTTTTCTTGGCCTTGAGTCGTGCGGCGAGGGAGCTGCCGGCCTGACGTCCACCGAGGGTCTTTTCCCGACGTTTAAAATCGTTGAGACCTCGGCCTACCGGGGGTTTGGGGGTCGATTCTACCTGCGCGGACTCCGCCTCCGAGGTGCCCGTCCACATCTGAGTACTATTTCCCCAGTCCTGATCGACCTCGGATTCGGATTCCTGTTCTTGTTGCCGGGCTTCGGTTCGGCCCGTCCACATCTGAGTGCTATTGCCCCAGTCCTGATCGACCTCGGGTTCTGGTTTTAAGGGCGAGACGGCGGGCCCACCGATCCGGGTGACCTTTTTGGTCTCTTCCAGCTTTTGTGTCTGTCGTCGCTCCCCGGTTATGGGGTCATGGCGGTGTTTGGCCTTCTCTTTGCGAGCGGCTTCGATCCGCTCGTGATCCTCCCGGGCCACCGATTGTGCGTCGACCTTCTGGGTTTTGATCTCTCGGGGAGAGGGCTTTACGGCCGCATGATCGGAGGTAGCCATCGGCTTGGCCCCGGTCAGCGTGGACTGGGCGCGCCCACGCTTCCACTGTCCTGCTTCTTCTCCGCCGCCTGCCTTGCTTGGTACGCCCATGGCAGACGACGGATCAGCTTTTCCCGGCGGATCTCTCTTTGCCTCCTCTTCATCCTCGCCATCGGAGCGGTCTACGTCGCGCTCTTTGGATTCAACTTTCTGTGAGGGTCTCTCTTGCTCCGACTCTTCGGATGGCTCGACCTGCCGGGAGTCGCTAGCTTCAGAAACCTCGGAGATGCTCCCGGAGAATGCCAGATCGAGCTCATCATCATCGGGCAAAAATTCGCCGACGTCGTCATCAGGGCCAAGGGGCTTTGGATCATAAAGTGGCCCCGAGGTAGGCGCCGGGTCTCGGGAATGGGACGAAGGTTTTGGGATGTCTTCTTCGCCTTTTTCGCGATCTTCGGTGCTAAAGGAAGCCGGGTCAAAAGCGGAATCCATGATGTCTACTTCCGACTTTGCCTCCTGGAATGCTTGTTTGGAGATCTCCTCGATGGACGGAAAATCTTTGTCTTCAGAAGCATCGAGGTTCAGCTCCACATCCTCGGGAGCCTCCATCTCACCGGCTGCCCAGGCGGCGGCTACGTCACCGTCGTCGTCATCGGAGCTCGAAAAGTCACCAAGGTCTGCGACGCTGGCGGTTTCGATGTCGGGTACGTCCAGAAGATCCAACGCCTGGTCGGCGGCGTTATCCTCTTCGGAATCGCTCTCCATTGTGCCCAGGTCCGAAATGCCTGACTCAGAAGTGGACAGCGAAACATCGATATCCTCCTCCAGCCGCTCCTGGAGATCGTCTGGGCCCGGCAGATCGAGTTTTCCTTCGCCAGTCTCCAAATCCTCGACATCGGAGATGGCCTCCCAGACCATATCGCTGAGTTCGTCGCCCACGCCTCCACCAAACCCCGCCCCTTTATCGGGTTCGGGTTCGGAAGTCCCCACAAACCGGTTCGACTCATCGGAGACGTCATCGCCTACCGTTGTGGCGTCCACGGTTTCGGCCCGGTCTACGGCGTCTTCCAACATCGCCATTGCTGTTTTTTGAGACCCTTCATCGGCCAGGGGATCAGAAGAGTCGAACCGGCGAACGACCTGGCTCTGGAGGTCCTCCAGGTTTCGTTCGGCATCGGAGCGGACTTGCTCTTCTTTCGCGCCGATTCCGAAACTGGCCAGATCAAAACCACCCTGCAATTCAAATCCCTGCACGAGGCTCTCACCGAGTACGGCTTGCAGCGAAAAATCGGTGGTCGACCAGATCCGGGCCGTTCGGTCGCTGGAGAGGCTGACTACTCGATCGTCACCGAGCCACTCCAACTCGGTGACCCAGTCTCCATGGCCCTCCAATACGGCGATCAGACGCCCCTTTTGATGATTCCAGACCGTCACATCGCCGTCGTAGGAAGCGGCAAATAGGAGGTTCGTTGCCGGCACCGGGAGCACTCGCACCACATAATCGCTGTGATATTTGAAATGAAATTGAGGCATCAGCGGATCGATGCTGTAGACGCCGGCGGCGTTATCCCAGGACCCTGTCAGGATGGTCTTATCGTCATTGGTCCAGGCGACGTCCTCAACCCAACCGTGATGGTCGAATCGAACGGACTCCAGGGCATCATCGCCCTCCAGATCCCAGAGATAGACTCCATTATCCATGCAGCCGGTGACCAATTTTTTATGATCCCTGGAAAATGCCAGGGAGAGTGGCCATCCACCGGAGCCCGTCAACAGTCGGAGACGCTCCAGCGAGAGTTTCTTACCCTCCTCGGTGGACTCTTCTCGAATCTCGGTCGACCAGATCGCGATCTTTCGATCTCGAGCTGATGTGGCGAGTCGCTCGTCGTCCTCGGAGAAGACCAGGACTTCTACTTTGTCGCTGTGAGCCTCGGGCAAATGTACAAGCCTTGGCGAGTCGCCCTTAACCAACTCCAGCATCGCCACTCGACCGCCCTCGCCACCGAGCGCCATCAGATGTCGTTGGGAGACCGCTTCTCGATGGGCAGCCAATTCGCTGACCAATAATCCGGTGTCACACTTCCAATTGACCGCGGGTTCACCGCCCAAGACGGACTCCAGATCCCAGGAGACGACCAACCCCGTCTCATGAACCGTCACCAATCCCCCGTCTGCGCAGAGGGTCATGCCCTTTAATGCTCCACCGGTGGTCTCCAACTCTCCGAGTGGCTCCACCCCATCCTCGAGATCGGCGTTGTCTGCCA
>SKNI01000122.1 GCA_007120615.1 Myxococcales bacterium
AACGGGAACTTGAGTCCTTACGACAAGGAACTCACTAACTGGAGAGCCGTATGCGGGAGATCCGCACGTACGGTTCGGAGGGAGGGGCGCCCGGCGAACCGGGTGTCCCTACCCCTATCGATCATGTCTGTGGTTGCACACTGGTGGGGGCTTATTTACCATTCCAGGTCAGTCGACGATCAGGACCCAAACTTTTATTCTTTACCGGTTGGAATGGTTATGAAGATATCTCTACATCGTTCGCTCTTGCGGCCCATGATTTCTATGATTTTGATTCTCCTCGTCGGATGCAGCGGAGAGGTCGCCAGTGATGACACCGGCGACGCGGGTACTGCTCATGATGTCGGGACCACGGACGACGCCGGGACCACGGACGACGCCGGGATGACGGACGACGCCGGGATCACGGACGACGCCGGGACCACGGACGACGCCGGAGACGACAGCTGTGCCGAAATCTGCACCGTCGGTGAAAGTCAGTGTGCCGAAGACGGTGTTCAATATTGCGTGGACATTGCAGGTTGCCCCGGCTGGTCCAGCGTACTCGCTTGTGGAGGTAATGAAGCCTGCATCGAAGGCCGGTGTGACACCGATTGCGACGATCAATGCACCGCGGGAGAACGGGAGTGCTCGGGCGATGACTATCGGGTCTGCGAATACGACGCCGACGGCTGTACGGTCTGGTCAGAACCCTCAGCCTGTCAGGGAGCAGGAGAAGTCTGCTCCGGTGGCGAGTGCATCAACGAATGCGCTCAGACCTGCGCCACTGATGTCGACGGCGCCGTCGCCTATTGCGACTCCGGAGATTGCATCGAAGAATGCGCCTTTGGCCATCATACGATCTGCAGCGATTTTGATATCTGCGCCGACCTCGATACCGACGACAGCCACTGCGGAGCCTGTGGTGATGCCTGTTCCGGTGGCGAGTCCTGTGTCGGTGGTGAATGCACCGGCAGTTGCCCGGACGGTGAAACCTATTGTGTCGAGGCGGGTAGTTGTGTCGACCTCTCCAGCGACGAAGATCACTGTGGAGCTTGTGCAAATAGCTGCCCCGGCGTTCAAGCATGCACCTCAGGCCAATGCGAACAGGAACCGCTGGATGGATGCGACCCGAGCGGAAACCCCTTCGGTGGCGGGGAAGGAAACGCCGTTGACCCCTATCGCATCTGCTCTCCTCTTCAGTTGATTCGCATCGACGACAGCGAAGAGAATTTGGGCCGTTATTACGCACTCTATGATAATATCGAACTCACCGGATTGGGCTTCTCCGTTATTGGTCAGGCATCGGGCTCCCCGGGAGACTGGACCGGTGGATTTACCGGGTCATTCAACGGAAATGGATTCCAGATTCAAGGCCTTACCCTGGACACCTCCAATACCGACCGGGTTGCACTCTTCGGAGTTCTTGACGGGGGAACCATTCGAAACGTGGGACTGGCAAACGTCGTTATCACGGGAAGAGATGAGGTCGCAGCCCTCGTCGCTCACAATGAGGGCAGCATCATCGACGCCTGGGCTTCGGGAACGGTCACCGGCGATGAGCGAGTCGGTGGGCTGGTCGGCACCAACCGACCAGACGGTCTCATCGATGGCTCCAGGTTCTCCGGCCAGGTTCACGGTGTGCGATCCATCGGCGGTCTTGTTGGCTTTCATAACGGAAGGATTATCGACTCCGAAAGCACTGCTTCCGTAGAAGGAGTGCGCTACGTCGGCGGTCTCGTCGGGGAGGGGACCAGCAATAATAATTGTCGAATCGAACGCAGTCGGGCCACCGGAGATGTCACCCACGTCGATCATCCGGACCTCAATAATTTCTCCTTTGGGGGATTCGTGGGAGGTTTTGATAGCTACGGAAATTGCGAGATCATCGAATCGGTAGCCACTGGTGATGTCACGGCCAGCGCGACGCAGGTCGGAGGATTCATCGGCATTATGTTGCGCACCGAAGTGATCATCCGAAACTCCTACGCCACGGGTGACGTCGAAGGGGGGAGCAGAAGAGGGGGCTTTATCGGTATCGTTAATTCTATCGTCAGCAGCCCGTCTCCTCGTATCGAGAACTCCTACTCCTTCGGTTCCATCAACACCGGTACTCGCGCTTTTCTGGGGGTTGATTTTGAAGATAGTCTCACCATCGTCAGCTCCTATTGGAATGGCGATCTCAACGATGATGACGGGTCTTCTCAAACCGCCGGGCTGACGGAGCTCGAGTTCGGTGACCCGAGCCGGTTCTCGGGATGGAATTTCGATCAAGTCTGGATCATGTCCGATGAACTGGGCCGGCCGGTACTTCGCTGGGAAGTGGAGTGAATGGACGCAATTTCTCGGTGATATTTGTCTTCCATGGTGGTGAAACATCTGAAACGTTCTGATCGAAGGGAGCGGCCGTCGGGGCGGGTTTTGGATGCTGTTTATCGTTTGTTTTGGCCGTTATTGCAATGGTTTAGGAGGTTTTGGCGCTTTTTGTGGGGCCGTGGCACATCGATTGCAGTAATTGAGAATAACAGAGCGTTATTGTTCCCGGCCTGAAATAAGTATGGTCGGTTTATTGCAACGGAGGACCTCATGAGTTATTTCACCACTGCAGCCGTCATGATCGCCATTGCGGCCCTGATTTTCACACTTGTCCCCGGCATCGGAGGGGCCGAACCCGACAACGC
>SKNI01000031.1 GCA_007120615.1 Myxococcales bacterium
CTTTATTTGTCGGCCTCGGCGGGTGCGGCTGCCGGATGATCATCCGGGTCGCCAAGCACCTCAAAAAACGGGTGGACTATCAGGAGCGCTACCAGGACCTGGTCAAATTTGCCCTGGTGGACACCAATATCAACGATCTGGAGAGCTATCGAGAAGACGCCGACGAGTCCTTCTTGATCAGTGACTTCGAGAAGGAAGCCTACGCCAATCTGGCCAGCGGCAAGCTCTTCTTGGAAGCCGACGAGTATTTCACTCAGTGGGTCCCGCAGGACTACCGCTTTCGAGCCGGGGATACCGCCGGAGCCGGCCAGATTCGAATCGAGAGCCGGCTGGGCTCCTATTACCAGCAAAAACACGGAAATATGGTGGCTCGCTTTCGACGACTCTTAGAGGAGTTGAAGAGTCACGAACACGGACATCGCCGCCTGGACACCTCGGAGATCCGAATCGTGATGTGCTATTCGGTGGCCGGCGGCACCGGATCGGGGTCCTTTCTGCCCCTGGCCTATACCCTTCGCGATCAGGCCCGGGCGCTCGGAAAGCCGACCATGATCGGCGTCTGCGTATTGCCGGCGGTCTTCGAAGACGTCACCGGCGCCAATAAAGACGGCACCTTCGCCAATAGCTACGCTGCGCTTAAAGAGGTGGAACACCTGATGAAGCTCGGCTCTCCGGAGTCGGCCTTCTATCCCACGGGAGGCCACGAATTTCACTACGACCCCTCCGACGAATCCAAGACCACCGTTCGAGAGCGGCCCTTTGAGTTTATGTACCTCATCGATAAGCCCGAGAATTTCTCGGTCTCCAGGCCGGTCGACGCCGCAGCCGACGGACTCTACCTGCAGCTCTTCTCGCCACTTTTCGCCGAGCAAGCCGGCGATTACGACAATTACACCCAGCATCAACGGTTTCTGGTCCCCCACGACTTCGAGGGCAACGGGATCACTGGATTTACCTCGTTTTACGGCTCCTACGGCTCCGCCGTTCTTCTGGTCCCCGTAGACGGACTGGTCGATTATTGCAGCCGCGCTGCGTCTCTCTCGGTGATGCGTCAGAGCTTTCTGGGAGCCATCCCGGGAGAGCCGATCTACAACAGCCTTCGCACCCACTCCGAGCCCTTCTTCGAGGTCACCGAACGAGACGAAGAAGACGCTCGGCCGGTCCACCTCTCGGAGTTTGAGAAGAAAGAGGCCGGCATCCGAAGCACCCTTCGAGACCGACTCTTTCAAAAACGAGTGCGCCTTCTGGCCCGCTGTGAATTCGACAACAGTCACCACGGCCGCTTTATGACCCTCTTTCGCCACGGCCAACGCCTGGGCGAGATTCCCCACCAGGGAGCCCAGGTCACCTACGATCCCGACCGGGTCTCCGCCGACCGCGAGCAGCTCGCCGATCGGGGCATGAATTTCTCCATCGGCGCCCTGGTTCTGGACGCCGTCTGCGGTCCTCGACCGGATCAACAACCGGGTCTGTTGAACGCCGCTCGAAGCGCCGTACAGCGAATCAGCGAAGAGTTGGAAAACGACATCCTCGTCGACGATCGAAGCGTGGTTCGAGACTGGATCGGAAAAGCCAACTTCTGGGCAGATGACCTAAAGCGTCGCGGCATGCGCATCGTCAACAGCGGCTATACCGCAAACGGGATCTCCTTTCCCGGTATGGAAGAGCTCCTGGAGTTGAGCTTTCTCAGCGACGACACCGAGGACGTCAGCCTGGCCGCCAAGCGCTTCGCCGTTCTGGCCCTTCGCGATGAGCTCCGCACCGAGATGCGCCAGCCCGCTCCCTTCGACGGATTCAACGTCGACGGGATGGACGACGACGACCGTGTTCGAGAGCGCGACGCCCAGGATGTCATCCGAAGGCTTATGGATCAGGCCATCGAGCGGGCCTTTGGAGAGATCGTGCGCGACTTCATCGAGATGCGCACCCAACTCCGCGATAGCCTGGCCAACTCGGTTCGCATCATGCGAGCACTGGAAGAGGGCTTTGATGACTTCGAACGAGAGCAGTCTCGGCGCCTGGAGCGCCTCCGGGAGCAGGGCGACGCTTCAGCCAACCAATATGTCCTCGACGCCGAAGCCCTCCAGATCGAAAACGGCCGCCGAATGTGGGATTTCTTCTACCACGACAAGATCTCTCCCCTCGGCGAATTGAGCATGAGTAACCCCCGTATCCAGGCCAAATTAAGCGGCACCGTCCGCGACTTGAGCCTCCAGGGCGGCGGCTCCAATCGCGCAAGCCTCATCCAGCTCTACGACTCCCTCAGAAACTACTCCACTCAATATCTGACCACTCACCTCGGCGGCGACCCCAAGTCCACAGAGGAGGAACGCCGCGACGGACTCACCCTGGTGGAAGGTCTGGAGTTGGAGGTCGTCTACCGCGCCCTTTATATGAGTAATCTCGAGGATATTCAGGCCCGCAAAGACGACGCCATCCGCGAGGTCATCGCCCGCTACCGAGCACTTCCGGCAGAAGATCGAATCGATCTGAGCACGCCCATTCATCAGGATTATCTGCGCGATAAAATTCGCCGCGTCGTCAACGAACGCTCCGACCTGCTGTGCAGCTACGATGAATCCCGCGACCAGCACGGCGGTGTTCGTCCCAACCATGTATTTTTGGCCGCCATCGACGCCAGTTTTCGCGATACCAGC
>SKNI01000078.1 GCA_007120615.1 Myxococcales bacterium
CAGAGCTTCCCGAAGGACTTCCAACTGAATCTCGAGTCTGGCGTCGATTCGTCCGCTCTCGGTCTCGATGATGCACCCTCCTCGCTCCAGTGCCGGATCGGCCTCGAAATACACCGAAACCCCGTCCAATTGTCGGGCATATTCATCGCGCTCAGCCTGTAATTGTTGATGATCCCGGGGATGAACTCGCACCACAATCTGACTGCGCCCCCGGGCCATCACCAGAGCCTGTCCCACCATATCTCGCACCACCTCCGGCTGTACTTCGATGGCGTGGCCGATCAATCGCTGAGCGATATGAAAAGCCAGCTTGACCATATCCTGCTCCGCCTGCTCCTGGAGTCGGGTATACTCCAACTTTGCGCGGGCGATCTCATGAACCCACTCCTTAAATCCCTCCTTCCCGCCGCGCCGACGAGCCTCTTCTTCGATCTCGTCGACCTTCTGCTGTGCTTCTTGGACGATCAACCGGGCTCGCGAGTTGGCAGCCTGGATTTCTCGTTCCAGATCGCGAAGCTCCCGGACTACCGGACCGCGTAGCACGCGAGCATTGTCCAGCAGGGGGCGCACTACCTGAGCCAGTTCGGATTCTCGACGAAGAATAACGGGAATGGGCCTATCCATCCTGGACCTCCTCCTGACGTGGACCTCGTTGTAACCGCTCCGTGATACCGCCGATCACCTCGGCAATTGCCGGGCTCAACTCGGGCTTTCCGCTCTGAACACAGGCTCGGTGATAAGGAACAACCTGCATCGAAAGTCGGCGGGGTAATTGACTCTTCAATCGCCGCATCAGACGGGACTGTCGAAAGGTGGCGGCGCTGATCAAAAAGTATAGACCCAGAGCTGCCAGCTCTTCGTCAGGCGTCTTTTTCTCTCGGGCGATCCGGCAATATACCTCGTAAATCCTTCGAATCACCCGCTCGTCCCACCCCTGATTGGCAGTCATTCCGTGGCGAATCTTCTCCTGAACGAGAGGGGGCAGCTTCCCCAGCAGCGCTGCCAGCTTTCGGCGCATCGCCATCGACTCCAGGGCGGCCACCAGGACCCCGCCCAGAATCACCAGGCGGCCGGCCAGGGGAAGTTCTCCGCTGTCATCGAGCCATCGGCGGAGATCAAACCCTCGGTCGTGAACCGGTGACAGATCACCGTCACCAGCCTGAAGGATCCCATGGAGTTGACGTTCTGCGAGATAGACCACCGCGATCCTCGAGGCTTGCGGACCAAACCGAAGGGCCAGCGCGCCCTCGATCGATGCACGTTGCTGATCGCTCGCACCGGGAGCCCCACGTCGCCACCACCCACCGAACGCCGCCGCCGACCAGTCCACGGCTTCACCCGCCTCGTTCGAGTCTGCAATCGCCCCCAGAAATGACCGCAACCGAGGGGCCGTAATCGCATCAACCTCGTAGCTCTCGGACGGCTCGCACGCCGCTCGGCTCACCGCAAACGCAAAGCCCGCCTCCGCTGACGTGAATTCAGCCACTGATCTAGCCACATCGCTCATATCGCCCCTCCCGAACTTCGTCTGGTCAGCACCAGATAGACCAGCCCCGAAGAGAGCGCGATGATGACCCCGCCCATCAATAGGATCAGAAATTTCAGGGGTCCGCTGCTGGCGGGAGCCACCGAGAGCGGGCCGACCTGTATCAATTCAACCGTCGACGGTTCTCGCTGGCTCGCGGAGACGGGAGCCATCACCACATGAACCGCGGCTGCGTCCAGGCCCTCTACTCCACCGCTGACCAGATCTCGGATCTCCGCTTCTGTCAGCGGAGGAGTCCCATCTCGATCTCGCCATTGCACCAGAACACTGGCACGAGGCTCCACCACGGGGGCGTTGCTCATCTGGACTCTCGGTTTATCGGGCAATACCAGATGCACATGAGCATCGATGACTCCATCGACCTTCAACAGACTGGAGGTCAGCTCCTTTGCCGTCGCATATTGCAGGACCACCCGTTCTTCTTGAGAGGTCGGGATCAGTCCGCTGCCGGGATAAAAATCTCCGAATCCTCCCGCCCGGGGTCGGGGAAGCCCCTCCTGTTGGAGGACCGTCCAGGCTTCCACACGTTGGGGCGCCGGTACGGTCACAGCCCACCTCTCCCCATCGTAGGGGTCGCGAACCTTCTCGGCTTCAAATCCCTGCTGACTCAGGGCGACGACCATCGAATTGGCCTGGCCCTCGTCGAGATCGTGATGCAATGGTTCTGTACAGCCGCTCATTAATACAACCGCAACCACCAGCCCCCCCCACCAGGCCTTCTGAACCGTCCCCCATTTTCTGTCATTCTCTACGTCTTTTTCCCTGCACGGCATTACACCCCCTTTATGCGAAGCGTTCCCTCGAATGGTCGGGACTTCAGACCTGTGTATTGAGGACCTGTTGGACGCCACTGGTTGCTTTTTCGACGACCTTGGTGGTCAACTCAACTCGTTGCGAATAGCTGTAGATCAGAGCCTGCATCTGGAGCATCTCGTCGTTGCCCATCTTCGCTCCGTTCATGCAGCGCTCCATCATCTCGTGGAGATCGGCTTCTTCACTGAGAATACTCTGAATGAAGTCATCCGTGGGAATCTCGTCGACCTCTTCAATCGCGTCGGGAGCCTGCACCTCGGCCACCGGATCGATCCCTTCGAGGCCCCCGACCCCGAG
>SKNI01000326.1 GCA_007120615.1 Myxococcales bacterium
GCCTCCGTCTCGCTGGTGAAGTGGCCGCTGGATTCGATGACCAGGTCAATCTCGGCTTCATCCCAGGGGAGTTCTTCGGGCTCGGTGATCTGGGAGTAGCGAATCTGGCGGTCATTCCAGACCAGGCGATGATCGCGAACAGAGATCAATGTGTCTGTTGGGGTGGGCTGGATGGAGTCATGACGAAGGAGATAGGCGAGGTTGTCGAGGGGGGCGACGTCATTGAGTGCGACCACCTCCACGCCGTCGGTGATCTCCTCCATGAGGTTTCGAAAAACGAGTCGTCCGATTCGACCGAAGCCGTTGATTGCGATGCGAGTGGCCATACTAGCTCCTTGTGCCCGACGGGGCACCGGCAGATATGATGTTATCTGTAGAAGCTATGCAGTCGACGGGGCCGATCAAGCCATCTCTTCGGTGTCGATGGGGGCGGGAAGGACCTTCTGAAAGTAGAACCAGATATAGTCCACGGCGGCGACCGCGCTGAAGAGGGCTGTGATGAGGACGAATGCCCAGAGGGCAGAGTCGAAGAGAAGAATGGTGATCAAAAAAGCGAATTGAATCACCGTCGCTGCCTTGCCGGGGATTCGGGTTTTGATTTTTTGGAAGTCGTCGCGACGGCCCACGGCGATAATGGCCAGGGCACCAACAATGACAACGATATCGCGGATGCCGATGAGGACGAGCTCCAGCCCGGTGAGTCGAGCTTCGAAGAGAAACGTCAGGGCCATGGCGGCGGCGAAGGTTCGGTCGGCGATGGGGTCGATGATGCGGCCGAATTCGCTGCGGACATTCCAGCGTCGGGCCAGAGTTCCATCGAGAAAATCGGTAAGGCCCGCCAGGATGACGACGATGAGGCGGTAATTATGGGGAAAAAAGACAAAGAGCAGCCCCAGAAGGAGCCGGGATACGCTTAAGGCGTTTGGAAGATGTCGTCGGAATCGATCCATACCTTATATCACCCGCAGCTGTAGATTCGACTCCTGCAATGGAGTGCGGGTGTCCCGGTATGAAATCGGCTCTCCCCGTGCGGCACATGACATAGGGTGAAGGTAGGCAGGCTGAGTCTGCGATCAAGTTCTGCCCGGTGTACATCGACAGCTCTGAAGGTCGAGTTTGGCGGACTGGCCAAAGGGACCGCGAAGATGGCGAGGGCGAAGATCTTCTTGTCGGGTCGCCAGATCCAGCCGGGTCACGGCGTGGTTGTACAGAGTGCACTGGTCGGGATTGCTCGCCATGCGGGCCAGGCTCCAGTGTCGGATTTCGTCACCCATATAAAGGGTCAGCGATTGGTCCAGGTTGCCCTCGGTGGCCAGCCGCTGGATATGGGATTGTCGAACGGGAGGATCGGAGAGGCCTGCTTCAAAGAGGATCGTTTGCAGTGCGCTCTCCAACTCCGCGAGGCAGTCGTCATCGGAGAGAGACTCCTCCGTGAGCTCGACGGCCTCCCAGTCCTGGGGGGAGCACCCTGACGCGACCAGGAGAAGGCAGCTCAGGGCTGTTGCGGTGATGGAAGAGGAGTTCAACGTGGGTCCTTATTGTTCTTCGCTCAGGTGTTCGGCTTCTTCCTGGAGAATATTGTAGGCTCGACGGCCGAGGAGCGCCAGAAAAGCCAGGGCCGCCAGGATTCCGCCCCCATAGAGAATCCATTGACTGTTGGGGTAGGTCTCGGCATCCAACAGAGTTCGCCCGCCCTGTCCGAGAGCCAGCATCAAGAGCCATCCCGGAAGAGAGCCGATGATGCTGGCCCACAGGATGGTGGTCAACCGAAGGGGGGTGATCCCCATCAAGAGATTGGCCAGGTTGGAGGGGACAAGGTTGCTAAGGCGAAGCAGGACGACCGCTCTCCAGCCCATCTCGGCGATCGCTTTCTCCAGCGCCCACAGTCGCTTGCTCTCTTCGAAGCGCTGCGCAACCCAGGTTCTTCCCAGAGAGCGGGCCAGCCCGTGGCTGATGGTGTTGGCCAGGCTTGTGCCGACAACAATGACCAGGAGGCCACCTACAAAACCGAAATGAAGGCCGGCCAGAAATTGGAGGGGGGCCGGGGGGAGGGCGAAATTCCACGCCACATATAAGAGCACGAAGAGCACCACCCCCCGCGGGGAGCGCCAGAGATCTGGGTCCATCAAAAGAGGAATCCAGGTTTCAAAGGGCAAGGCGAGCGCAGCGATGACGAAGGCCAAGACCATCAGGACCAGCAGGGTGATTCGGATTTTCTGGCTCTTAATCACGAGTCCTCGATAGTCCCGGGAGCTTGAAGCCACCATCGAGGTGCAGATCTTTGGTGTCCGGGGTCCGAACCTCGTCGATGTACTCGAGTCCGGATTAGACCGGAGACGACAGGATGCATTCCTGATCATCGAAACTAAACACGAGGGGGGAGTTATGCCGTCTCAATTTCCAGGGGTCGGTGGCCAACGTTGCCCTGTAGAAGTGGAACATCTCAAGCGATTTGCATTGGTTACCGGGAATTACGTCAACGTGGTTGATGGAGTGACCCTGACGTTGCACCGCCTGGTGGAGACGCTGGAATCGGTGGGCGTTGAGGTGGTGGTGGTGGCCCCTGATGGAGTGAATCAGGAGCTCGACGGGGCCAGCAATCTGATCCCGATTCCATCTCTGGCGCTGCCGATTCAAGAGGGCTATCGC
>SKNI01000479.1 GCA_007120615.1 Myxococcales bacterium
AAAGATTTCAATGCAGTGGCGGCGTCGATCGCGACGTTCACTTCTGGGCTTCCCACTCCGAGGGGGAAAATACCTCAAGGGTCAGCGCGTGGATCGGTCCCTTCATCTCCTCGGCCAGTGCCGAATAGACCATCCGATGGCGAGCGATGAGGGTTTTGTCGACGAACTCCTCGGAGATGACCCATGCCTTATAGTGGTCACGGGTGCCGGTGAGATCCTGAACTTCGACCTCCGCTCCGGGGATAGCCTGTTGAATCTTTTCGACGATTTTTTCTGGTTCGATCATGGTCCTGACTCCCGTCGGGGAAAATCCGAGTAAGGGTAGATTCTCTGGTTCTTAAACCGTCACCGCTCACAATGCAATCCAACTTTACTCACCGAAGGCTGTGTTTACAGCTTGAGCGCCCAAAAATCGTTCGAGTTCACCGCCGATCGTGGGAGCGGGAGGCTTGACCCTGTCCAGCAATCTTCTCTATAAGATGCACGAGAAACGAGCATGTCTATTTTTCATCCACAACCAATGAAGGAGCTTTATGGCCACGTCAAGTATTCGAAAGGCTGCAGTCATCGGGTCCGGCGTCATGGGAAGCGGCATCGCCGCCCACCTTGCAAACGCTGGAATCGAGGTATATCTGCTCGATATCGTCCCCCCCAATCCCGGCGAGGACGACGACGTCAACGACCCGAAGTTTCGAAACCGATTTGCGGCGGGTAATAAGGCGAAGATGAAAAAGGAGAACCCATCTCCTATCTACACCAAGCGGGACCTGGACCTGATCACCCCCGGAAATATGGACGATCACCTGGAGTGGTTTGCCGAGGTCGATTGGATCGTGGAAGTGGTTCCGGAGAATATGAAGATCAAGCAGGCGACTTTTGAGAAAGTGGCCAACCACGTAAACGACCACGCCATCATCACGTCCAACACCTCGGGTCTCTCCATTGATGGGATGCTGGAGGGGCGCGATGAGAGTTTTCGAAAGCGCTTTATGGTGACGCACTTCTTTAATCCGGTGCGTTATATGAATCTGCTCGAGCTGGTGGAAGGGCCGGACACGGCCCCGGAAGTCGTCGAGACGATGGTGAACTTCGGACGCGACGTCCTCGGAAAGGGCATCGTCTTCGGCAAAGACACCACCAATTTCATCGCCAATCGAATCGGTGTCCACGGTATGATGACCATCATGCACACCATGGACAAATACGATATGACCATCGAGGGCGTCGATGTCATCTTCGGCAAGCCCATGGGGCGACCCGGATCGGCGGTCTTTCGAACGGCCGATATGGTCGGCCTCGACACCTTCTTGCACGTGGCCAAAAACTGCTACGACACCCTCACCGAAGATGAGGAGCGAGAGGTCTTTGAGGTTCCCGGTTTCATGAAAGAGCTGGTGGAAGAGGGACGAACCGGCCAGAAAGCCGGAGCCGGCTTCTATAAGAAGACCCGCGAAGGTATTCAGACGCTCGCCTTGGAAGAGGGAAGCCTGGAGTACCGACCGCGAAATAAGCCGGAGTTCGACAGCATCTCCGCCGCGAAAGGTTCGGCCGCGGATCGGATCAAGAAAGTGGTCGTCGACGGCGACGATCAGGCCGCTGCATTTGCCAAAGAGGTCACTCTTCGCTCGCTCGCCTATACGGCCCGACGAATCCCGGAGATCGCCGACGATGTGCTCAATATCGATCGGGGCATGCGCTGGGGCTTTAACTGGAGCCTGGGACCGTTTCAGGTCTGGGATGCGCTGGGCGTTAAGTGGACCGCAGAGCAGATGAAAGAGGCCGGAATCGACGTGCCCGGCTGGGTCGACGAGATGGTCGGTCAGGGTGTGGAGTCGTTTTATAAGTGGGAAGGGGACAAAGAGTTTTATTTCGACGTCCTCAACCTCGAATATAAAGAGGTTCCCCGCAGCGACAAAGAGGTCTCCGTCGATCTCCTCAAGCGCTCCAGCTCCGACAATAAAGTCTTCGGAAACTCCTCGGCCTCGCTCTATGATATGGGCGATGGGGTAGCGCTTCTGGAATTCCACACCAAGATGAACGCCGTGGATCCGGACCTCATCGACATGATGCATAAGAGCATCGATGAAGTGGAGCAAAATTGGGAAGGACTGGTCATCGGAAACGATGCCCGAAACTTCTCGGCCGGAGCCAACCTGATGCTGGTCGTGATGAACGCTCAGGCCGGCAACTGGGACGATATCGAGTCGATGGTCAAAGGCTTTCAGGAAGCCAACCAGCGCATGCGCTACAGTTGGAAGCCCACCGTCGCCGCCCCAAAGGGACTTACCCTCGGCGGCGGAGCGGAGGTGGCTCTTGGCGCCAACGCCATTCAGACCACCGGCGAGCTCTATATGGGCCTTGTGGAAGTGGGCGTAGGCCTGATTCCCGGCGGTGGTGGAAACCTCCAGTTGATGCGAAACGTCTTCGGGATGCACGCCGGCGACAAGGAATTTGATCCCTTCCCGTTTTTGAAGAAGATCTTCATGACCATCGGGATGGGTGAAGTCGCCAAGAGCGCAGAAGAAGCCCGAGAGTACGGCTTCCTCTCCGCCACGGACAACCTCACGATGAACGCCGATCACCTGCTCTTTGAAGCCAAAGAGCGCGTGCTTGGAATGGCCAAGAGCGGCTTTCGTCCGCCGCGACCGGCCAAGTTCAACCTCCCCGGTCCCGACGGTGTGGCCACCATCGACATGCTTCTTTATAGCATGGAGGCCAACAACCAGATCTCGGCCCATGATCGACTCATCGGCAAGAAGCTGGCTACCGTGCTGTGTGGCGGTCAAACCAGCCCCACAGTCGCCGTGGACGAGCAGACCCTGCTCGACCTCGAGCGCGAGGTATTCATGTCTCTCTGTGGCGAAGAAAAGAGCCAGGAGCGCATGAAGTATATGCTGATGAATAATAAGCCATTGCGCAACTAGAGAGGTCGGCCGGGCGCGGAATGCGCCCGGCCTATCGACGGTTGAAAGCAGTAGAACGATTTGATTTTCTCGGTGCTTCCAGGGCGAGCCAGAGCTCGACAGAAGCCCCCAAGCGGAGAAGAAATTCATGACCATTCGAGACGTTGTTATTACCTCTTATGTGCGCACGCCTTTTACCAGAGCAAAACGAGGCGGACTCAAGGACACCCGGCCGGATACGATGGCGGCAGCGGTGATCAAAGAAGCTGTGGCCCGGTCCAAAGGACTCGACCCGGCAGATATCGAAGACGTGGCCATCGGCTGCGCCATGCCGGAAGCGGAGCAGGGCATGAACGTCGCCCGCATCGCATCGGTGATGGCGGGGCTGCCCGATACGGTTCCGGCGCTCACCGTAAACCGATTTTGCTCCTCCGGAGTTCAGACCATCTCCCAGATGGCGGAGCGAATCATGATCGGCGCCATCGACGTGGCCGTGGCCGGTGGAACGGAATCGATGAGCATGATTCCCATGGGTGGAAATAAAGTTTCTGCCAATCCCCAGACCATGGAGGAGTATCCCGAGATCTACATCCCCATGGGCACCACTGCCGAGAACGTGGCTTCTCGCTTTGAGGTCTCTCGCGAAGACCAGGACGAATTCGCCAATCGCAGCCACGACCTGGCCATCGCCGCCTGGGAGCGAGGCTATTTCAAAGACGAAGTCATGGCGATGAACACCCAGATCGTCGACGCCACCGGGAAGCGAAGTGATTTCACGGTGGATAAAGACGACGGCCCCCGCCCCGGTACCTCGGTGGAGGCCTTGGCCAAACTTCGGCCGGCCTTCAACCCCAAGGGAAGCGTCACCGCCGGTAACGCCTCTCCTCTGACGGACGGCGCCGCGGCGACGGTCCTGATGAGCAAAGAGCGAGCCGACGACCTGGGGCTTAAGCCCATGGGTTATTACCGCGCATTTCAGGTCGCCGGAGTGGCACCTGATATCATGGGAATCGGCCCGGTTCCGGCGATCCGCAAATTGCTCAAAAAAGCGGGACTCACCGTCGATGATATCGATCTCTTCGAGATCAACGAGGCCTTCGCCAGCCAGGCCGTCTACTGTCAGCGTGAGCTGGGAGTGGATCTGGACAAGCTCAACTTAAACGGCGGCGCACTCGCCCTCGGACATCCTCTGGGCGTGAGCGGAACCCGTATGGCGGGAACCCTGCTTCGCGCTCTGGAAGAGCGAGACGGACGCTACGGTGTGGTCAGCATGTGCATCGGCGGCGGGATGGGCGCGGCTGCTCTCTTTGAGCGCGTCTGATTTCGGTACAATTTGGTAGTTTGTAGGACCTGGAACGGCCCCGTGAAGTTTAAACTCACGGGGCCGTTTCGCTTTTTTGAAGGAGCGCGGACGTCCCCGTCCGCTTTAAAGAAAGAGCGCTTTTTATTCGATGAGGACGAGGACGTCCGTGCTCCCAGATCGGTTGATCTGGCGAGGTGGCCGCCTTTGGTGGTAGAACGGTGGCTATGAAACTTCTACTCCATCGACGGTGGGCCACATTATTTTTACTGATCATCGCGTTCTCGCTGGTGGCCTGTGGCGCTTCGAGAGCAACAGCGGTATCCCCCGATGGTCAGCGTCACGAGACCGAGGGCCTGGCCAGTTGGTACGGGGAGCGATTTCACGGTCGTGCCACGGCCAGCGGGGCGCCCTTCGATATGTACGCGTATACGGCGGCCCATAAGACATTGCCCTTCGGAACGAAAGTTCGGGTTCGTCACATAGAGACAAGAAAGTCGGTGGTGGTTACGATCACCGACCGGGGGCCGTTTGCCGAGGGCCGAGTTATCGACCTCTCTTACGCGGCGGCAAAAGATCTGGGGATGATCGAGGCCGGGATTCTTCCGGTGGAGTTGACGATTTTGAATTGGTAGCGCTGCTCGACGGTCAGCAGCAGGGGCAGACTTTTTTAAGGGGAAGAATAGATGATTGGAATCTGGCTCAAACGGTGGGGGCGATCTCCGGAAGAGATCTCTCAAAAGGTGCAGGCCCTGGGGCTTATTCGCACGGGGCAGTTGATCAGCCGCTTGCTCGGTAAGAGTCCGCCGCAAGCCCGGGAGGTTGCGCCCTGGCTGCAGAATATCCTGGAGGCCGCCATGGAGGTGATGTGCGCCTACGATGAGGGGATGGCCGACGTCGCCGAATGTGGGGCGCTGGAGGCGGCCTGCGGGTTTACCACGGGGATGCCCCACTCCACGCAGGAGGAGTTTCAGTCACTTCTGGCCGTACTCGAGGTCGCCCCCTACGTATTTGGCCCTCGCCGAAAACGGTTTACGGAACTCAGCTCTCGGGATCGTGAGGTCCATCTTCAGGGGTGGGAGCGCTCTATGCTTGCGCCCCGGCGCGGCGCATTTGGGGCCCTTAAATCGGTGGTGATGATGGGCTATTGGACCCGTCCCGAGGCGTTTTCTTCCATCGGCTATTCGGTGGCCTCCAATCCTGGAGTCCCCGAGCCGCAGCAGAGTCAGTGGAAAGCCCGCGAGGAGGGACATAATGTCGACTGAACCGCGCAGCTATCCAGAAGGAATGACCGCCGCATCGAGCCGCGCAGAAGTCCCCATTCGAATGAAGGCCGACGTCGTCGTCGTAGGACTCGGCGCAGGGGGGGGCATGGTCCTCCACGACCTGGCACTGGCGGGCGTCGATGTTCTGGGCGTGGAGATGGGCGGACACTTTACGCCCGAGGAGATGACCCTGCAGGAAGAGAAGATGCTTCCCAGTCTCTTCTGCGAGGGGGCTTCCCGGGCGACCGTGGATATGGCGATTAAGGTCATGCAGGGGAAGGGAGTCGGGGGCTCGACGATTCACAATACCAATCTCTGTAAGCGGCTGCCCCAGGCGATTGTGACGAAATGGGCCAGGGCGGGAGTGGAGGGACTCGGGCCGGAGCTGGAACGGGACTTTGAGGCGGTAGAGAAGTTGTTGAACGTCCACCGGATCCCCGACGACCGAGTCAACGCCAATAACGAGGTGTTGCTGCGGGGAATCGAGAGCCTGGGCTATGAGGGCGGTCGCCTGGCCTATAATCGAAAGCTATGCAAAGCCTCCGGGTTTTGTGAGTTGGGTTGCCCAAACGACGGCAAGGAGAATGCGACTCGTCGCTTGATTTTACCGGCTCTGAAAAACGGGGCTCGTGTGTTGATTGAGGCCCGAGTCGATCGGGTATTGCATGAGGCCAATGAAGTGGTTGGTGTGGCGGGGCGGGCCGTCGATCCCGAGACCGGCGCTGACGGTGCGCCCTTTGAGATTCGGGCACCCCGGGTGGTGTTGTCAGCGAGCGCCACGGGATCGGCGGCTGTGGCGATCAAGAGCGGAGTTCCGGACCCTTACGCCCTGATTGGAGAGCGGCTTCACCTTCACCCCGGTGCTTTTGTGATGGGCGTCTTCGATGAGCCCATCGAGGGATGGCTGGGGGTGCCGCAATCAGCGGAGTGCACGGAATTTTTGGACTATTCGGAGGGCGCAAGCCAGCGAGTCTGGTTGGTAAGCGGGTTTACCCACCCGGGAGCGGCGGCGGGGTTGATGCCCGGCTTCGGGCCGGCCCACGGGGCGATGATGGGGCTTTTTCCGCACGTGGCGGCGATCATCGCCATGGTCCACGACCATCAGAGCGGGCGGGTTCGCCCGGGAGAGGGAGAGCGAGTTCATATTCACTATCAACTCGACGCCGATGAGTTGGCCCAGGTGGCCCTCGGACTTCGGGAGGCCGCACGAATCCTCTTCGCCGCCGGGGCTCGTCAGGTCATCCTTCCCACCTCGCCGCCACGGATCGCCGAAGATATGAGCGAGGTGGCCGAGATCTCGGCCGGTGATCTGGGACCCTTTAATCCGCCCATGGTGGCGGTTCATCCGATGTCGACGATGTGGATGGGCAGCGATCCGAAGACCTCGGTGGTCGACAGTTTCGGGGCTCATCATCATCTCAAGGGCCTGGTGGTGGCCGACGGATCGCTCTTTCCCTCTTCGATTGGCGGTCCGCCGCAAATCCCCATCTACACCATGGGTCGACGGGTGGCGCGGGCGATGGTAGAGCGAGGGCTATAAGCGGTCAATTTGCGGGGTCGACGTCGACGAAGGCGTATTCATTTCCCTGAAAATTGCGAAAGCGAATCACCTGACCGTGCTCCGAGGGCTCTTTTCCGACGATATAGTCGGGGAGCAATTCGATCTTGCCGCCGCCGCCGGGGAGGTCGACCACAAAGTCGGGCACTCCCATTCCTCCGATGCGTCCACGGAGGTGGTCCATGATCTCCAGTCCCTTGCGGAGGGGAGTTCGAAAATGGGTGATGCCCCGGGCCATATCGCATTGCAGGATATAGTAGGGACGACATCCGTGGAGGAGAAGACGTCGATTGAGGGTCATGATGACCTCTTGGTCGTCGTTGACGCCGCGAAGTAAGACCATCTGATTTCCCAGCACGCACCCCGCTGCCAGCAGGCGCTCCAGGGCGACGGCGGCCTCCGAGCAGAACTCGGCGGGATGATTAAAGTGGGTGTGGACGTAGATGGGGCTGTGTTTTTTGAGGATCTGAGCCAGATCTTCGGTGATTCGCTGTGGCAACGTCACCGGATTTCTCGTTCCAAGACGGATCACCTCGACGTGGGGGATCTCCCGAAGGCGGCTGAGAATAAAACCGAGGCGATCGTCCGAGAGGGTCAGGGGATCGCCGCCGCTGATGATGACGTCGCGAACGGCGGGGGTCGCTTTGATATAGTCGAGTCCGGCCTGCAATTGGTCTCGGGAGGCGGCGGTAGTGGGGTTGGAGACCTTTCGCTTTCGGGTGCAGTGGCGACAGTATACCGGACAATGGTGCGAGGTATAGAGCAGGGCCCGATCGGGATAGCGGTGGGTAAGGCCCGTGACGGGCATAAACTCTTCTTCCGCCAGGGGATCTTCGAGCTCAAAAGAGTGGTCCAATAACTCGTCGGGATGGGGCAGCGCCTGGCGTCGAACCGGGCAGTGGGTGTCGTCGGGGTCCATCAGGGCTGCGTAATGAGGCGTTACGGCCACCCGGAAGCGGTCCGATATGTCCTCAAAAGCAGATCGCTCCTGTTGACTCAGCTTCAGAACCCCTTCGAAGTCCCCAGGGCGGCGAAGTCGGTTTTGATGTTGCCAGTGCCAGCTCTGCCAGTCTTCGTGAGAGACATCGTGAAATCGTGGAGGGCGTCTTTCGTAGGAGGTGTTAAGGGAGTCCATCATGACGAGAGCGCTCCCACTTCACCGATGACTTCTGCGTGGCGGTCGATGATCGTCCCCTTCACTTCTCGTAAAGAGTTGACCGGGGCATGCGGTTGGAATTGGCGAGTGCCCTGAAATCGGCAGGCGACCCCCTGAACGTTGAGAAAACCGAACTCATATTCCATCAATAAGGAGGGGAGCCAGCGAAGCGTGATGGTTCCCTCAATCGGTGTATTTTCGGCCAGATTGGCGATGGTCAGAGTGCCCTCGATATGTCCCTCCCGAGAAACCGGGGGCCAGGGAAGGCTGGGCCATGAGATCTGGAGATCGAGATCGAAGTCTTCATCGCCCCCGTTGGTGTGAAATCGTCCGCGAAGACGCTCTCGATATTGGAGGCGCGTCTTCGAGTCGGCGTCGCGGCGCTCCACGATGCCATCGAGGTCAAACCGGGGAACCCAGCCCTGATCCTGGTACCAGCGGATGGTCTCGGAGATCCCTTTTCTGAAATCGGGAAAGGCCGGCTCCCATCCCAATTCTCGAAGGGCGTCGGCCACCACAATGGCGTCGTCGCGAACATAAAAGAGAGCGTTTCGATTCAACCGCGGCCGCAGGGGACTGTCGAGTTTGTGTTCGGTCTGGACCCGATCCCATAGAAATCGAAGCACCGCCCGGGTGCGATCAAAGGCCCAGTCGTTGTCGATGATGGGAATCAAAAGTGCCCATAAGGCGACGCTTGGCATGGGAAGAGAGGGACCGAGGTCGATTCCGTAGCCCTCGATAATGGAGGTGAGCGCTTCCCCGAAGCTCAGCGCCGTATCATCGGCGACGTTAAAGACCCGGGCACTCTCAGACGGATGGTCCAGGCAGACCAAGATTGCAGAGGCGGCGTCGGCGACGTGACACCAATTGGTTCGCGGTCCCCCGGAGAGTCCGGGCAGATAGCGCGAGACCCTGCGAAGAATCGCCGGCAGGGTGACCATTGCGGCTCCCATCTCTTTGCAGCCCGGTCCGTAGAGCATCCCCGGTCGCAGCACGGTCAAAGCCGGTGCCCCTTTGTCGGCGTTGGCCAATCGGTAGAGGGTGCGCTCGGCGGCCAGTTTGGAGCGCTCAAATGCGTTATAAGCGCTGGTAGGAGAGTCCTCGATGCGAACTCCCTGCTCGGACTGATAGACAAAAGCGCAGCTGACATGAATGAATTGCTCCACGCTCTCGGCGGTGGCCCACTCGAAGACGTCCCGACTCAGATCCAGGTTGGCCCGCATCAACTCGTCTTCCTCCGCCGAGAGGGTGACCAGTCCCGCCAGGTGGACTACGGCCTTGCAGCCGGCCAAAAGAGGGCCAAGCGCCTCCGAGTCATCGGAGAATGTCCAACTCACCCCGGTAAGATCGGCCACCAGGGACCCCCGGCCCACGTCCTCGGGCCGAACTCGATCGAAGGCGCGGACCTTCCAGCCGGTAGCGCAAAGCGCGCGGACCACATGAACGCCCAGTCCCCCGGCGGCGCCGGTGACGAGTACGGGGGAGGACTTCTTTGGTGTCGGGCTGATCTCTTTCATCTTGGGTCCTGCGAGCCTGGGTAAATTCGAGCACCGTTATGAATCAAAGTTGGTCCTGCCACAAGGTTTATGGATTCCTGACCGGGGGACTGAGAAGATATTTAAGGGAAGCACCTTGAAATTTCGCTGCCGGGGTGCTAGTTCTCCCCGACTCAATTGGGCCGCCCCCTGCGGTGAGTCTCATCGAAGGCGGTGATACGCAAGCGGGATGCGGACAAAAGAAATCGATCGAGGAGTTGAGGTCGCGAGTTGCTGTCGAACTTCGGCACGTTCGCACCGCCCCTTATTTTGGATACAGACGGAGAAGGAAGATGGAACTCTTAAAGAAAGTCGGGGCAGAGCACCTTCGCGACGACCACCCGGAATTTCGCGCCGGCGACACGGTGCAGGTTCATATGTTGATTCGAGAAGGCGAAAAAGAACGGGTCCAGGTCTTTCAGGGCGTGGTGATCTCCAGAAGTGGCTCGGGAGTTCACGAGACCATTACGGTACGGAAGGTCTCCTA
>SKNI01000252.1 GCA_007120615.1 Myxococcales bacterium
GCGTACTTCCAGACATAAGGCTCTGCCCGGAAGAGCGACGATGTGGTCCCAGGCCATGGTGCTCGGGTGGATTGGATAGGTGGCGCTGTTGGCCAGGGACCAGTTCTGTTCGTTGAGTCGGCTGCGCAGCTCCTCCACAACCGGTCCAGGAGCGTGATCATTTCCTTCCATATCTCGAGAGATAATGTCGAACTCCGGACGCACAGGCCAGGTCGCTTGCACGTCGGGCTCGTAGGCTCGGCGCAGGTTTTTGACGATATCTTCATCGACCTGAACATCTACGGTCCACGGCGAGTAGGTGTGAAGTAAGACCATTGCCCCCTGCGAGGCAAGGCCCTCTCGAGCTTCGCGAACGGCCCTGGAATACCGTTGATAACGTCCGTGAAGTAACTTGAGATCAGCGCTGTCCGTCACCCAGGGCATTAATCCCGGAGTTACGCCTCCTTCTTTAAAGGCTTCCGGGCTGGCGTCGATCTTGCGATTGCAGTCGATAAATGTTCGGGGAATTCGACAGCGCAATACGGTCGCGCTGCGATTCGGATTCTGCTCCACGAAAAGTTCTGCGGCGCGAAGAGCGACTTCGAAGGCCCCCACGTCGGTGTTCACGTGAAAGAAGTCGATCAACCCCTCGGGCAACGGGCTGCGGACCTTTTGTGCCAGTTCATGAAAGTCCGAAGTGTCGGTGGCGCCGTGGGGAATCTCCAATAGGAGGTCCGGGGGGGAAGTCTTGTCATCCGCCGTTCCTCGGAGCAAGAACGAGTCTACAATGTTGGAAATGGTGTGGGAGGGGGATTTCAAAGTGTTTACGCCGTGCTGATCGGGAAGGATGTCGCGGGCTCTCTCGTACGTTTTTGTAGCCTAACCCACACAGGTCGACACGGCAAGATCTGCGTTTAACAGGGGTGTGATCCAAGTTGATCGGGAGAACAAGATTGAAAAGGAGCGCGATGCTCGGCGAAGATCTCGTGAAGGCCCCGTAATATATCACCACCCGGGCCATCACCATCGACGCTTCGCCCGAGAGTATCTGGCCCTGGCTGGTACAGATGGGAGAGCAGCGAGGCGGTTTCTATAGCTACGATTTTATCGACCGACTCCTGGGTATGAAGGTCCACAGTTCCCACCGGATCCTCCCGCACTTTCAGCATCTCGAGGAAGGCGATGCCCTGGACAGACAGGGCAATATGGTGGTGCGACTCATCGATCCGGAACAGGCTCTTGTTTTGGGCCCCGGCGAGGAGTTGCGGGATAGAGGCGGCGAAGATATCCAAGTTGTGAGAGGCACTTGCCAGAAAGGCTATCGGTTGATCAACCTTCCGACCTTACGCAGCAGACCCCGCCTCGGGAGCTCTGGCACCAGCTCGTCGAGGTGGGATTGCATCGTGGCAAGAATCTCGTCGTAGTAGCGTTGGACTCGCTCGTCGTCATCGGGGTCGCCGTCGACCTCGATGGGGTCGAGGACTTCGATGATGATCGTGCCGGGCAGGGGGATATGGACGGCGATGGGTCCGATGATAAGTCCCGTGGGTAGTCCCAGGGCGATGGGAAAGACCTTGATGCGCAGGAGGCGATCGAGCTTGAGTGTGGAGGCAATGCGGTCACCGCGGGTCAAGACGTGCCAGCCGTCGTGAGCGCCGGCGCTGACCACGGGCACAATGGGCACCCCCGTCTTCATGGCGAGTCGGATAAAGCCGGTGCGACCAGCGAAGTCGATGCGGTCTCGGTCGCGGCTGGGGCGCATCGTTTCCCAGTCCCCGCCGGGGTAGACCAGAACTTTCTGACCCTTGTTAAAGGCGCTTTGTGCATTCTCCGGGCTGGCCGGGACCACCCCCAGCGCTCGTGCCAGATGGTTGAGCAGGGGGATGCGAAATAATAATTGATGAGCCAGGGAGATCGGAATATCGTTCCACCCGCTATGCTCGGCGAATTCACGATAGAAGATGATGCTGTCCGGGATCATCACCCCGGCGCTGTGGTTTCCCACCATCAACGCCGGCCCCTCGGGGAGGCGCTCCAGTCCCCGGACGGTGGCGTCGAAATACTCCTCCTCGATCCATCTGGCGATGGGGTTGAAGAGGCTCAATAAGATTTTCTTGTCGCCGGTGATTGTCATGGCGCTCTTAGCTACATTGAATGTGTCGATGACTCCAGGCTTGCGATGCGATTCGTTTGGGGAAGCTGGACCCTATTCGATGTAAGCGATTTAAGATTTTGGGGTTGGCCTGTTGGCGTTGGTCGGTTCGCGATGGTTTGCCAGCATCTGACGCGCACCCATCATTGCAGACAACCACGATTAAAGTAATGACCATGTTTTCCATAAGATTTCGACTGCATGCCGGCGATTTCTGGCGCTGATGAAGGAGGGCTCGTGAAAGACCGAGGGTTGGAGATTGCGAAGTCGGCAGAACCGGAGGAGTTCCAGCTTCTGCAGGCTAAGTTGTGGGCATCATAGGACACCGACGCCGAACACAGCACTCCCTGCAAGCGAGAATGCGCCTCAACTTTTCTGTGCGGGTGAATACACTAAACCAGATTTACTCCGAAACCCGGAGTTTGTGCTTTGTGAGGTCGGCGTCTGCCCGCTTTTCCTCTCTCCAGGTAGCGATGCTGGCTGTCGATCGGAAAAACGAACATCCATCCAA
>SKNI01000568.1 GCA_007120615.1 Myxococcales bacterium
CCGTCCACTTCAACGGGAAGGGCGCTGAGCGTATAATGCCCTGGTGGGACTTCGGGAGTATCGCGGGATTCGCTCAGTAAAAACTCGGTGTTTCCGGGCCCGAAGAGTTCGACTTTTCCCCGACTACCGGAGGGAAGCCCCTCGATCGAGATGGTGATGACTCCGGAGCCGATATCGGGAGAGGGATGACAGATCAGCACCGCGGAGATGGTGTGTTCGAATCCCCGCTGGTCGTCGAACATGGTGATTTGCTCCTCATAGGTCCCGGTTTCCACGGGGCAGTTGAATCGCGCTCGCAGCGGTTCACTTTCTCCGGCGTCCAGCGTCATCTGGGGCGTCTCCACCTCCACGCGCTCCGAAGTGGTCTCGAAGCGAAAGGTATGCGTCTGAGTTCCGGGGTTTGTCACGATGAGCGAGACGATGCTTGATTCTCCGGCGGTGCCGTCCACAGAAAGGTGAGCGGGGCGAAACTCCGGTTCCACGTCATCTACAGCCTCACCACAACTCAAGGTAGGGGTCACGATTGCCGCCAGTACTCCTGTGATCAGTAGCCGAAATACTATTTTGCCATTCATAGATGCCCCCGCAGTAATTTGTTTCGGTTTGACGAATGTGGACAGAAGCTACGTTCATTTAGAAGAAGGGCAAGGAGGCTGGAGCGCGGACGTCCCCGTCCGCATTGAACAAAAAGCGCTTTTTCTTTTATGCGGACGGGGACGTCTGCGCTCCAAGAATCGACTGGCCGACCGGATCTCTCCTATCGCTTTTGGAGCCGGTGCGCCTATACTTTCTGACGACCGGCTGTGATGTGAAAGTTTGTACTCTGAGGCAATTATGACCGTAGAACTCTCAAATGCCGACGCTGAAGACATCCTCTCTGCAGAGGAGGCTGCCGGGGAGTTAGCCCGGCTCACCGAAAATGTGGAGAAGGTCTTTCTGGGAAAAGAGCAGGTCGTGCGCTGGACCATTGCCAGCGCTGTGGCCCAGGGGCATGTGCTCTTAGAAGACGTGCCCGGCGTCGGCAAAACCACCCTGGCGCTGGCGATGGCGTCGAGTCTGGGACTGGAGTTTCAGCGAATTCAATTCACCAGTGATCTCTTGCCCGGCGATATTCTGGGCGTCTCCACCTATTCGACGAAGAGCGGGGAGTTTACCTTTCGGCCGGGGCCCATCTTTTCGGGGCTGGTGCTGGCAGACGAGATCAATCGGACCACGCCCCGGACGCAATCGGCGCTTCTGGAGGCCATGAGCGAAGGCAGCGTCAGCGTCGACGATGAAACCCGACCTCTCCCCGATCCTTTTCTGGTAATCGCAACCCAGAACCCCCTCGATCATCACGGGACTTACCCACTTCCCGAGAGTCAGCTCGACCGCTTTATGCTCCGTCTATCCATCGGTTATCCGGGGACCGATGTGGAGCGGTCAATTCTGTTGAGCCGCAGGTTCAGCGAGCCCGTAAGCCACCTTCAGCCGGTGATGGACGCGACGCGTCTGAGAGTTCTGCAGCGCACGGCGGCCGAGGTTCGCCTCGATGAGAGCGTGGCCGATTATATCTTGAAGGTCGTGGAAGCCACCCGGGAGGACTCCAGGGTGCGCATCGGGATCAGCACCCGGGGCGCGCTGGCGGTGGTTCGAGCCGTTCGGGCCATCGCTCTTATGGAAGGTCGCAATTATGTGATCCCCGACGACGCCCGGGAGATGTTCATTCCCTGTCTGTCCCATCGGCTCAGTCTGCAGTCGGGCCACCAGGATCGGGCGGCGGCGGAGGCGATCATTGAGACGATTGTGTCGGAGATCGAAATACCGGTGTAGCGAGGGAGAGAGGGGTGGGGAGAGAGAAAGAGAAAGGCAAGGGAAATCGCAGAGAGGCAGAGGGGCGCAGAGACGCAGAGGAAGGGCAAGGAAAGGGCGGGTCTGGGTTGGTTGCGAGTTCGCAGGTGATTCGAGGCGTTAAGGGCGGTGGGTATTTCTTAGGTCTTTAGGCGCTTGATGGCGGTGGTGATGGCGCGGGTGTGGGTGCGGAGTTCTTCGGTTTGCCGGGGGCCCAGGGTTCGGCCTCCGAAGCGGATGTCGAGGTAGAGGCGGGTGAAGCGTTGGAGGTCTTCGGTGGAGTCGCTCGGGAGTCGGGCGCCGAGGCGGGTGAGGAAATGGGCGGCGCCTTCGTCGGGGCGTCGGGTGATGCCGGCGCGGTGGGCCTGTCGTTCGATGGTCGCAAAATGGCGAGTCGCCTCGCGGAGCTGTGAGGGCTCTGCCTGGCGGCGAACGAGGACGGGGATCAGCCCCGCCAGAAATACCGAGGAGGCTCCGGTGGTGGTCCAGATTCCGGTCCAGCCCTGAAACCAGCCCGTCCAGACGCCGCCGATGGTCATCAGGGCCAGAAGTCCCAGCCCGTAGCGGATCTTCTCGGGGTGGCGGTGGGTCTGGGCTCGAAAGAGGGTGAAGGCCAAAAGGGTGAGCCAACCCGTCCAGAAGATGAATAAACGAAGGGGCAGGCCTTCCTGCTCGGAGGAGTCGTCCTGACGAGTGTCGGGGCCGTCGGAGACGCCGCTTGGTGAGAGGATTCGTCCGGCTTCGCGAAGCATGGAGACCTGGGCCTGGAGATCGTATTCCAGGACCCATTTGAGCCAGGCCTGGCGCATGGCGTCGTTGGTGTCGGCGATAAATTGAAGAACCCCCGATCGTTCCAGAAATGTGCTCTCAATCGGTGGAGTCGGCTCATAGGGGATCCAGCCAAGTTCGGGGACGAAGAGCTCGATCCAGGCGTGGGCGTCGCCCTGGCGCACCGTGAGGTAGTCGCCGACGTCGTTCCAGGTTCCGCCGAGAAATCCGTTGACCACCCGCGTCGGGACGCCCACGGTGCGGAGCATCACGGCGGCAGAACTGGCGAAATACTCGCAGTGGCCCCGCTGGGTCTCAAATAAGAAGCTGGCCAGGGGGTCATCTCCGACGACCGGTGGCAGGTCGAGGGTATAGTCGAATTCGCGAAAGAAATGCGATCCGATGGCCTCGGCCTTCTCAAAGTTGGACTCGGCGTCAGCGGTGAGTTCCTCGGCCAACCGAGTGATTCGCGGGTCCACGTCGGCGAGCTGGAGGTAGCGTTGGGCGTCCTCTTCGCTGAGTTGGCGGCCGCTCTGGCGTCGGAGTACGTCTCCCGAAGGGGGCTCGTAGACCTCCAGGCGATAGGTCATGCCCTGCTCGGCGCGCATGGTGTGGCGAAGATCTCCGTAGGCGTCGGTGGTCAGCGATGGGGTGCGGCCCGGGATCAATCGATTGACGTCGTTGTCCAGTCCCAGGCGCACCGATGCCGACGGCCACAGCGAGGGAAGCACGTTGGTGCCCAGGGGCTCCAGGTAGATCTGGATGCGGTGTTGGGGCTCTCGGTCGAGGTGCTCTCGAAGCCCGGGAGTGTAGAGAAAGTCGAGGTCATAGACACGATCGCGAGAGTGCCGAGCGTTGCGTTCGCTGTCGCGCTGGCTTCGACTCCAGCCGCCACCTTCATAATGATCGAAGGTCATCGTGCGCCATCGAAAGGTCGTATAATTGGAGGGCTGTCCATCTTCAAATTCGGCCCGAAGAACCACCGACGGGTTGTCTCGGACCGAGCCGTGATCGCCGACCTCAATATTCTCGGAGAATCCGGCAAGGGAGAGGCTCTCCCGAGATTGATCGACGAAGAGTCCAAGGCCCACCCGGGGGAAGGCAAAGAAGATCAGCACCGACGAGATGAAGATGATCGCGCTGATGCCGGCCAGAATCGAGACATAGTAGCGGTCAAAGGGAGAGGTGCGAGGAGCGCGCAACTGCAGGTGTCGGCCGGCCTCGGTCTTTAAGTGAAAGAGGGCCAGGCCAAAGGTGCCGCTCAAGACGTAGAGCCCGAAGAATATCCCGTAGGAGAAGTCCTCGTTGAAGGTGCTGGCGGCGGCCAGGGTCAAAAAGGTGAGGGCGTAAATTTGGAGCTCATCGCGGCCGCCCTGACGGCTGAATAATTTGATCAGTGTCAGAATCAATACAAAACGCACGCCGATCACCAGTGGGTCGGCAAAGGAAGAGGTGAAATATTCGAAGACCGAACCCGCCAGAACCACCATAATCAGCGCGTTCCACCACTTATTTTGATCCGGCGTCGCCAGTCGGGCTCGTTGAAAGAGATGGGCGCCCACCATGGCGATGGGAAATCCAAGCGTCAGCCAGAAGGCCAGAGCGCCGCCGGTGACCACCGAGCCGTAGGCCAGAAGCACGACGATGGTCAAAAATAAATTGTGAAGGCCGGTGAGTTGGCGGACGTATGGGATCACGGTGCATCTCCGAGGTCGGGTTCGGCCAACTCGTCGAGATAAAGCCGCAAGGTGTCTTCTCCGGCCGAACCACCACTCATTGCTCCGCTGAGCCCGCGAAAGCCTACGTAGACTCGCGATGGGGAGAGCTCCTGGTCGTCTTCCCCGGCCGGGGGAGCGGAGGTGTAGGGCTCTAAGTCGATGACGGCCAGGTGGCGCAATAGGGGCTCGATATCGGCGTTAGCGGCGTCCACCTGGCCGTCGCAGGTCAGAAGTTGCATCTGATAACCGCGACTTTGAAGGGATTGGAGCAGGCCGCAGAGATGTCGGATTCCCCGCTCAAATCGAGCCTCCACCGAGGCCGGAGGGTCTTTGGATGGGGCTCGGTTGTCGAAGATGACGGCCAGCGCCCGGCGCTCTCGGGCTTCGGTCTCCCGGACGACGGGTTCGCCGCGACGGGCAGTGCTCTTCCAGTGAATGGACCGTCGATCCTCCCCCGCACGGTAATCCCGCAATCCAAAAAAGTCCTCGCCGCGGCCCCGCTGGTTTCTGGCGGTTTCACCGTGGCGAGCGTCCAGTTTTCCGAGCCACTCCCGGGCGGGCAATGCCTGCGGGAGGACGACGATCTCGGCGGGAAGGTCGAATTGCCTCGACTTCTCAAAGAGGCCGAAGGGAAAGCGGGTGCTGACCTGGAGGCCGGGCAGGGCATACCGGCCGCGAGCGGGAAGCTCATAATGAGCCGCAAGGTCGGACTCTTCGTCGGCGGGGGCTCGCAGGCAATAGGCGGCCGCCAGGGGTCGGGCTTCGTCGTCGGTCTGCTGGCGCCAGAACTTCCACCAGGGAATGGGCACAGCCCCGATGGTCTGACCCTTTAGCGGTCCGGAGAGCGCGCGGGGGTTTCGCTCGGAGGCTTCCACGCTCAACGATGGCCACCACCCGAGGTTGGAGATCCGAAGGGTGCCCGGCGTGGGCTGCGACGCTTCGATCCGCCTGGGAAGTCGCCGGCGAAGGCGAAGATGTCGAATCACCCCCTCGCTTAAGACCCCGCTGGCCAGGATCAACGAGAGCATCATCCCGAACAACAAAAAGAGGAGGTTGTTGCCAGTGTTGATCGCGCCAAAGCCCACCGCCAGGGTGATGAGCAGGAAGAATTTTCCAGGCCGAGTCAACGAGAGCTGTCGCGGGGCCTTAAAATGCCTGCGCAGGCGCTCCCAAAAGCTCTGGTCAGCAGTGGTTGTGGGGATGGACGTCATCGATACCTCGGCAGGGAACGTCGACACGAGTTATTATTTGTGAACCGAGGTGGTCGAAATTGCAACTCGACTGTGTGGCGGGCCTCTTCTGAGCTGCGGTCCGGGCTCCTCCGACCTCGCTCGCGCCCACTCGATCCGGAACAGTAATTGGCGAATATTTTCAGCAGGTTCGGCCCTCGTGCTATCCTCTGGCTTGGCAAGCGAGCCGAAGCAGACGGGACCCGCGATCAGCTGGTCGATAAATATTGTCGATGATCAGCGAACCGATGACTCTCTAAGAGGCACCGCGATAGCCGGCTACTCTTCGACGTCGTCGGCCAAGAGGGCTGTGGCGAGTTGTCGGGCAGTCCCCGTTGAGGTCTCCCCAGTCGAGCTCTGACGGCTTTTGTGGATCGTATCGAGGAGCTTTAAGAAGCCCAGACCACGTCAATCAGTCAGAGGAAGCTCCGTGAACTGAAGCCTGTAACATGATATAACGCAACCCATATCAATGGCAGTGGACTTCGAAAGGGTTGGAGATGAAAAATTCGTACGCGCGGCGTGCCGCGACAATCAAATTCTCGCTTCTGCTAATTTGCACAGTGCTCCTCGTCGGCTGCGATGGGCTCTTCGCCGATCTAGGAGACCTGGATTATTACGCAGAGGCTGACGTGGGAGAGCCCGACGCTGGTGAGCCCGACACCGGTGAGCCCGACGCTGGTGAGCCCGTTACGGGTGAACTTCAACTGACCGGCGGGGTGGCACCAGGTGGTGGCATCCAGATGAGTAATGACTACACATTGAAGGGTGGCGTGGTCTCGCCAACGAAAAGCACGACGTTGCAGAGCGCGGACTACACACTTACGGGAACACCGACCATGACAGGGGGAGAGTAACCATGAATCGTTCTGAAAATAATAGCCAATTCGCCAATTGTTTCGCCAATTGTTTCGCCCAAGGTAATGCCATGACGTCTCGCATCCCAACATTTGCGCTCTCCCTGCTGGTTATCTTACTCTGGGCGGGCACGGCGTTTGCCCAGGTACCGGAGACGCTGACCTACCAGGGCCAACTCGCCGATAGCTCCGGTCAACCCGTCGACGACACCGTGGAGGTCACCTTTCGGATCTACGATGCGTCATCTGGCGGAAGCGAGATTTGGACCGAGACGCAGGCTACGATCGATGTCAACGGAGGCTATCTGTCGGCTACCCTGGGGGACTCTGAACCGCTGCTCGATGCATTCGACGGCTCTCAGCGGTGGCTGGAGGTCGCGATAAACGACCAGACCATGGCGCCGCGCACCGAGCTCGACACGGTGCCCTATGCGCTGCGGGCGGCGAGCGCCTCGGATGCGGACACCCTGGGCGGAATGACCGTCAATGATATCACCGCCGGGGAGGCATCGGAGGCGGTCGATATTAATTACGATAATGAAGTATCCGGACTGGACGCGCAGGACGTACAGGCTGCGATCGACGAACTCGCCGCGCTTCGAGCCGAGGTGCTGAGTCTGCAAGCTGCTGTGGCGGCCAATGAATCAAATATTACCGACAATACGGACGCGATCGCAGATAAGGCCGACGCCTCGGACGTATCGGATAATGCGAATCGTATCGATGCGGTGCAGACGGATGTCTTGGAGAATGTCGACGCAATCGCAACTATGAGTGGCAATATGAGCAGCAATGCTGACGCCATTGGTGAGTTGCAGACGTTGACTCAGGACATGACCCGAGAAGAGATCAATGACGCGATGTCGGTGAGATTCGACGGCGTCAACGTGCATGTGCGAAACGGGGCGGGCAGTCAATCCGAGATAAACGGCACCGGCAACCTCATTGTCGGCTATGACGAAGTCAGCGCAGAAGATCTGAACCAAACCGGTTCGCACAACCTGGTGGTCGGAGCCGACCATAGCTATACCAGCCATGGTGGGGCAGTCTTCGGGAGTGGGAACTCCATCTCAAGCCCCTATGCCACGGTTACGGGAGGACAAAGCAACACGGCCAGTGGTGACTTTTCGTCGGTGAGTGGCGGCGAACGCAACGAGGCCAGTGGTAACTATTCGTCGGTGAGTGGCGGCGACTCGAACATGGCCAATGGTGACTTTTCGTCGGTGAGTGGCGGCGAACGCAACGAGGCCAATGGTAACTATTCGTCGGTGAGCGGGGGGAGACAGAATACTGCCAGCGCCAACAATTCGTCAGTGAGTGGCGGCTGGAACAATGAAGCCAGCGGTCTCCATTCGTCGGTGAGCGGTGGTTTCACCAACGTGGCCAGCGGCGACCAGGCATCGGTGTGCGGCGGCCAAACCAACACGGCCAGCGGTGACTTTTCGTCGGTGAGTGGAGGCGAAGGCAACGAGGCCAGTGGTAACTCGACGTCGGTGAGTGGCGGCTTGAATCGCTCATTAAGCAGTGACCATCACTGGCGAGCCGGCAATACATCGGCCAATCCCTGAACCCCGGCCTCCGATACTGCGGACCTCTCCGTTGGTTCACTGGTTCGATTGTGATTTTCGGGCCACCAACAACCCCAAACACCAGATAAGCCCGCATCCATCCTCTCCGGCGCCCTGAACTACGGGTGCCGGAGAGGAAGGATGTCAAAATCACTGCGGTCAGCGCTCTTGAGCACCTGGCCGTTGGCCGTTGATTTTTTCTCGTGGCCAAGTATTACGGGGGAGCCAATAACCCACCTGGAGAAAGGAAATACGCGAGATGGAACGCACGATCACAAACCCTGTTTTTGAAGATGAAGTACGATTTGTGAAGACCGCTGAAGAGACCTCCGGAGAGGTCACGGAGTTGGAGATCACACTGAAGCCCGGGGGCAGCAATGAGCTCCACTACCACCAGACGTATACGGAGACATTTACCGCGGTTGACGGCAAGTTGGGGGTGCAACTCGGTCCCAAAGGGGAAGAAAAGATTCTGGAGCCGGGCGAATCGGCGGAGGTGGAAAAAGGCCAGATTCACGCTTTTTTTAATCCCACCGACGCCGACATCACCTTTAAGGTCGAGCTGCGACCGGGGCACGCGGGCTTTGAGCAGTCTCTGCGGATCATGTACGGGCTGGCCCACGACGGCGAAGTCAACGGGGAGGGAATGCCCACCAACCTCAAATATCTGGGTGTCATTGCCCGCCTGAGCGAAATGCGCTCCCCCAAGCGATTGCTGAAGGTTTTGGAGCCGCTAATCCTCTGGCTTGGCAAGCGAGCCGAAGCAGACGGGACCCGCGATCGGCTGGTCGATAAATATTGTCGATGATCAGCGAACCGACGAATCTCTTTCGGACCACCAACAACCCCAAACGTCAGATAAGCCCGCATCCATCCTCTCCGGCCCCCGTAGTTGAGGGAGGGCGCGGGGGAGGTGGCCGAGCGCGCTGTGAGTGAATGTAATGCGCGAACGAGTGGTCCAGGGCTGAGAGCGAGGTCGGAGGGGACCCGACGATAAATAGAAGCGTTTCAAGGCGAGCGCCACGGATTTTGGAGCTTCTTTGCATGGACTTACCTTCTGGATCCAGTGAGCAGCCCTGAATCAAAAACGGGGCAGAAACATCTGATCGTAAGGAGATACGATGAGCACCCAGAACAATAAGCAGAGTCTAAAACGTTCGATGGACGAGGTCTGGACGCAGGGAAATATCGACAAGGTCAACGAGTTTTATGCCGACGATCTGGTCGAACATAATCCCTACGGTGATATCGAGGGAATCGAGGCCTACCGGCAATTCGTAAACGTGATTCGAGAGACCTACTCCAACCTGCGAGTGACGCCCCATAATGTCATCGCCGACGGGGATTACGTGGCCTGCATCTACACGGTGGAGGGCAAGCACACCGGCCAGGTGGGAGACGTGGAGCCCACTCATAAACAGGTCTCTGTGCCGGGCACGTTTATGGGACGAGTGGAGAATGGAAAGATCGTGGAGGCCTGGAATAACTTCGACCTGGCGAAGCTGCTGATGCAGGTGGGGACGATGTCGCAGCCGTCTTTTGTGGAGGAGCGGGAAGGGCAGGTTCGGGGCCGTTGATTCATTTTAGGGAGCGCGGACGGGGACCCCCGCCCGCGCTCCGTTTCGGGCGCATCACAGGGTCCTTGCGCTCATTAATTCCTTGATGTTACAAAATTAGCACGTCTTAGAAATCCGTTCGGGGGTTTCTTGCAGTAGATGTAGGCAATTCGCGCATGTGGCGCGACTTTCTCTTACTATTGTGAGGTTGATCATGGCTGGAACACTGTCCAATTATTTCTCTTTTTATCAATTGCCCGCGGGTCGACGAATCTTTTTGCTCGACGCCATCGCCCGTCTGGCCCGAGCCGACGGCAAGACCGAGCTTGCCGACCACGCCGAGGAGGCGGCGGAGGCCGATCGGGAGGTGCTGCAGAAAGAGACCAAGTGGAGGGCGCAGCGAAACATCAACGATGGAGCCCGAGCGGGGGCGGCTCGGATTGACGCGCTGGTGGATCAGTCCATATCGACGATATCGGTGACGGCGGAGCGCTGGAAGAGGGTCATGGATCCGGGCGACCCCAATGTACCGATAGCCGAGGAGTTTCTGGAGAAATTCTATCCCGAGGGCGCCGGCGCTATCACCTCCATGCGCTACGAAGAGCAGCTCGCTCTGGTCCAGCAGATGCTGCGGCAATGGCAGGAGCCGAAGTGGCGAAA
>SKNI01000364.1 GCA_007120615.1 Myxococcales bacterium
GAGCGGATTCGCGCCGTATCCCTGGCAGGGGTGGTCGCGATGGGTACACCCGTCGCAGATGAGAAGCCCTACAACGCCGATTATGTGGCGCCCGAATTGCGCGACGAGGTTGCCGTGGACATGCTTCGTCCCGCCGGCGATCTCTACGGCCTGGGAGCGCTATTGAGCTTTTTGCTCAGCGGCGAAGAACCCCGCCACCGCGTGGAGAGCCCGATCACCTTCGATGCCTTCGAGCGCCTCGAAGAGCATGGCGTTGAGGGAGTGCGTCTTTTGCTGGCTCGACTCCTTCAGCCCATGGCTGACAGACGGATGCGTACGGCGAAGGAGTTGGTGAGGTATTGCGAGCTGGAATCATTGCCGACGCGCGAAGACAGGGGATTCGAAGTCTGCGAGTTGCCGGCCCCCTGGTTGGGAGTGGAGATCGATAACCCCTGGGAGAATCGGGGGCTTCGCAGCAAGCTGTCGGCGGGACCGCTGGTGAGTATGAGGAGCGATGGCGGAGAAGCGGTGGCCCCCCGGGAGTCCGGGGGCGAATTGGACTGGCGAATGGTCGCCGCCGTGGTGGTGGTGGCGGTGCTCCTGGTGGCGGCGGGGCTGCTCATCGGCGGGTAATCCCTTTACTCCGCCACTTCCTCCGTCGCCTCAGGCTGTGCTTTTTCGGACTCTCCGGGCTCTCCCTTGTGGAAGACCAGAGATTTCCCGTCTTCGGCGACGTCGACGATGACGTGGTCGCCGATCTCGAATTTGCCCTCCAGAATCTCGACGGCCAGCGGGTCCTGGATGAAGTTGCTGATGGCGCGGCGAAGGGGACGGGCGCCGTATTCCGGCTCGTAGCCCTCTTCGGTGAGGAAGTCCTTGGCCGCCTCGCTGATGTCGATGGTCATGCGCTGTTCGCGAAGGAGCCTGCGCAAGCCGCGTTTCTGGATGTCTACGATCATCCGGATCGCCTCTTTGTCCAGGGCGTTGAAGACGATGGGGGCGTCGAGGCGATTGAGAAATTCCGGTCGGAAGTGGTCGCGCAAAATGTCGTGGACCTCGTCAGTCAACTCCTCCCCGCTGACCTGTCCGCTCAAATCCATGATGCGGCGGCTACCGACGTTGGAGGTCAGAATCACCAGGGTATTGGTGAAGTCGACCCTGCGGCCCTGGCTGTCGGTGAGCCGTCCCTCGTCCATGAGCTGCAGCAGCAGGTTGAAGACGTCGGGGTGAGCCTTTTCCGCTTCGTCGAAGAGGACGACGCTGTAGGGGCTCAGGCGCACGGCCTCGGTGAGGATGCCGCCCTTTTCGCTTCCCACGTATCCACGGGCGGATCCGATGAGGGTGTTGACCTTGGACTGCTCCATATACTCCGACATATCGATGCGGATGAGGGCATCTTCGCTGTCGAAGAGAAATTCGGAGAGCGCCTTGGCCAATTCGGTTTTGCCGACGCCGGTGGGGCCGACGAACATGAAGTTTCCGATGGGGCGGTTCGGGTCCTGGAGGCCGGCACGGGAGCGCCAGATGGCGCTGGTGATGGTCTCGATGGCGCTGTCCTGGCCGACGACCCGTCGGCGAAGACGGTCGGGCATATTGAGGAGTTTTTCGCGCTCCGACTCCAGCATTTTGCTCACGGGAATGCCCGTCCAGTCGGCGATGACGGCGCCCACGTCGTTGCCGTCGACGTATTCCTTTAGCAAGCGCTCCTCGACGTGGAGCTCGTCCATTCGCTTTTGGGCATCCTCGATCTTCTGCTCGAGTTTGGGGACGACGCTGTAGCGAAGCTCGGCGGCGCGGCCCATCTCACCCTTTCGCTGAGCCTCGTCGATCTCCTTCTGGGTGGCCTCGAGCTCCTCTTTGAAGCCGGTGATCTCGTCGAGGGCTTTCTTCTCGGTCTCCCAGCGTGCGCTCAGACGTTGGGCCTCCTCGCGCAGGGTCTCGATATCTTTGTCGAGGCGCTTCTTCTCGTCGATGGTATCGGTCTTGGTGGCGCCGGCCAGGGACTGGCGCTCGGCCTCGAGATTGTGGAGTCGACGTTCTACTGCGTCGAGCTCGGTGGGCTTGCTGTCGATCTCGACGCGAAGTCGGCTGGCGGCCTCGTCGATGGCGTCGATGGCTTTGTCGGGGAGGTTTCGATCCTGGATGTAGCGGTCGGTCATCTCGGCGGCGGCCACCAGAGCGCTGTCGGCGATCTGGACCCCGTGGTGAATTTCGAAGGCCTGTTTGATGCCCCGCAAAATGGAGACACATTCGTCTTCGTCGACTTCCTCGACGTGAATGGACTGGAAGCGCCGCTCCAGGGTGGGGTCGGCCTCGATATGTTGACGATAATCATCGACGGTGCTGGTGCCGATACAACTGATCTCGCCGCGGGCCAGCGCCGGTTTGAGCATGGAAGAGGCATCGGAGCTATCTCCGCCGCCGGCACCGACGATCTGGTGCAATTCGGGGATGAACATGATGATATTGCCGTCGCTGGCGGCCACTTCCTGGATCACCGTTTTGATGCGCTCCTCAAATTGGCCGCGCAGGCTGGTACCGGCGACCAGGGCACCCAGGTCGAGGCGCATCAGTCGTTTGCCTTTGAGGCCGATGGGCACGTCGCCCTCGACGAGGCGCTTGGCCAGGCCGTGCACAATGGAGGTGCGACC
>SKNI01000361.1 GCA_007120615.1 Myxococcales bacterium
ACGATGTGTCCCCGATATCGAAGAGATTCGATAAGCATATTGCGAAAAGTTTGGTGATAGAAAACGGCTCTGCAGAATTGCAGGGCCGTTTTCTTTTTGTGCTCGGGCTAGGGGAAGCGGTGATCCAACTCCGGCGGATCCCGGTTTCGACCCGACGCTGCGATTCTTCGCGCTGAAGAAAAGCAGGATCAGATGGGGTAAGGAGGTTTTTCCGTTGCGTTTTTTTGTGAACCGTTAGACACTGCCAATGCTTAGAGATTATGGTTAAATAAAAGCCCCTCCGGTGGAAGGTGGCCGGTTGTTTTAGTGAAGTGCCTAACTTAAAGGCGATGCTGTGGTAAGGAGAATCATGAGAAGGCTTGGTAGTAAGGTGGCGTTGTTCGCAGTTCTCTGTTTGGTAGTGCCCCTGCTGTGGTCAGGAGAGGTCGAAGCCCAGGAACAGACTCTTGGCACCCCAGATATGGAATTTACCATCGCTGTGGGGGAGACGATGACTTTCAACGCTCGCGGCGTTCGAAGAATCGTAGCCGGCGATGAGAATGTGGCCGACCCGCAAACCAGCCGAGATGGTCGTTTTATCTTTGTGACCGGCCGAAGCCCGGGAACGGCCAATATCAATATTTTCTCCGGAGATAGTGATGAGCCGCGTACACTTTTGGTGCGGGTGGTCGGGATCAACCCGATTTCGCTGGCCGAAGAAGTGCGAAATGTACTGGGCGATGGAGCCGGGGTTGATATCCGAGTCGTCAATGGCCGGGTGTTGATCGAGGGAGAGGTTTCCAGCGCCATCTTCCAACGAAAAATCGATCGGATGACCGAACTCTACCCCGATCAGGTGTTAAACTTCGCCAACTACCGGGAAGCCTTCGTAGAGGGAGCTCGGATGGTAGCGCTTGATGTCTACTTCATTCAGATGGCTACGACAGGTCGAGATAATCTGGGCGTGAGCTGGGATCAGTTCATCGGGTTCAATCTCTCCGGTGGTACCGGTGATGTGCCTCTCTATTATGATCAGGGGGAGCTGGGACCCGGCATCTTACCCGGAGAGCAGGAGTCCGTTCTGCCGCGGCCAATTGCTCTGACCGGTGGAGAGGGAATTACCTCGTATTCTTCACTGGTGGGTAACCTCAACTTCGCCCTTGATTTCATGGTGGAGCATGGTCTGATTAAAACGATCCAGCAGGCGACATTGGTGACCGAGGCAGGCACGGAAGTGGACTACCTCTCGGGTGGTACGATTTTGATTCCCGTCCAGACCCAGACCACCACCGAGGTTGTGGAGAAAGACTTCGGTCTTGAATTGACGGTGACACCGGTTCTGGACTTTGAGAATCGAGTCAAGCTGATCATGGATATGCAGTATCGGGAGATCGATTTCTCGTTGGGTGTAGGAGAACTGCCCGGACTGCGTGGTACCGCCGTGACGACCACCGTAAATATGAGGGAGGGCCAGTCGGTTCTGATCAGCGCTCAGAGTAATGAGGACCACTCCTCTACGGAGCGAGGGTTCTGGCTGCTGGGGCAGATTCCTCTTCTGGGCTGGGCGTTTAAGAGCCGCAGCTTTGTCAGCGAGCAACAGAATAATGCCTTATTCATTACTCCTCGGGTCTACGAGCCGAATACGGACTATCACCGTACTCTGGTTCAGGGAGTATTCAATGATCTGACCGCGGCTGGAGCCAGCTCCGACGATCTTCCCGAGTTAACCAACGCCGATCAATGAGTGGCAGGACGAACCGATGAAGCAGATCCGAGTTCTTGACAATCGAGGCCAGGAGTACCTCTTTCCACTGGACAATCCGGTGATGGAGGTGACCATCGGTCGCAGTCAGAATAATGATATTGTCTTGAGCAGTAAGACGGTGAGCCGTCGTCATGCCATTTTGAAGGTGATGGGAGACCGGATCCTGCTGATCAACCAGTCGGCCAACGGGGTCTACGTCAATGGGCAGCGGATCGACCGAACTCGAGAGTTGAAGTCTGGAGAGTTCGCGGCGATTGAACCGTATCGGTTTTGTGTCGAGCCCGCTGCCGGTGGCCACGCCATGGCTCAGCAGGGGGCGGCGTTTGGAGCAAATGGAGCGCAGCAAGGCTCCTACCCGAGCAATGTAGCGCCGACCCCGGCTCCCCGTTCTCAGCGCCAGGCGCCGGTATCTCGGCCCGCACCGCCTCAGCCGGCTCCCACCCCGAAGAACCGTCCCAAAAAGCCCAAGCAATCGACCAGCGAAGCCCTCGGAGACCTCGCCCCCAAGGTCGACTATGAAGAGCCTCGGGTGAATCTGTTGGGCGAAGAGGTCATCATCTATGAGCGCAAGCAACGTCGGGCGCTGGTGGCATTTAAGGCCGAGCTCCATGAGGAGTTAAAAGAACGTCTCGATCTGCATAGCTTTCAGATCACCGATTATAGCTCTCCCCGGGTCGTTCGGCAGGTCTCGGAGAAGATCAAGCTCTTGCTCCAGCGCCGGGGCCACGAGATTCCGCCACCCTTTTCGGCAGACGAAGTATTTAAGGAGTTGATGGATGACGTCTGCGGTCTGGGTCCGATCGAAGATCTGGTCAAACATAAGGGGGTGACCGAGATCATGGTGGTCGATCGAACCCATATTTACGCCGAACTCGATG
>SKNI01000469.1 GCA_007120615.1 Myxococcales bacterium
AGCGTCGGCCATTGGATCCGGAAAAAACGGTGTGGGAGGAGATCTCGGAAGGAGAAGAAGTTCTGGACCTGGGCAACCGGGAAGTAAACTCGCGAGCTTATGTGTCGTGGTTTAACTTCGGAGGAAGTGATCAACAGAAGAAGACCGGGGTATTATCGGGAGGAGAGAGAAACCGGGTCTATCTGGCAAAGGTCTTAAAAGAGCAGGCCAATGTTCTGCTTCTCGATGAGCCCTCCAATGATCTGGACGTAAATACACTGCGGGCGCTGGAGGAGGCCCTCCTGGAATTTGCCGGATGCGTGGTGGTGATCTCTCACGATCGCTGGTTTCTGGATCGAATCGCAACTCATATCCTGGCCTTCGAGGGCGACAGCGAAGTGACCTGGTTCAACGGCAATTATTCTGAATATGAGGAGGATTATCGCCGTCGAATGGGAGCCCAGGCCGATCGGCCTCGGCGGATCAAATATAAGCGCCTCAAGAGAGATTGATCAAAAGAGGAGTTATTCGTCGTCGCCTTCTTTTTCTTCGGCTTCGGCGAGTAACTCTTCGACTTCGGCGACGTGCTCGGGGTCGAGATCTTCGACCATTTCACCCAGAGCGCGGCGGGCTTCGAAAGGGGTCATTCGAGACTTTTGAAATTCGACGCAGATCATGCACATGATAAAACCTCATAAGAAGGGCGATGTTGCCTCCGGGGAACGAACCCCGTCAGGCAGAGAACAAGAGTAGTGCGGAGTCGATTCCGTGACCACTCGAACTTCTTACTAAAGATAAGGCAGATTTCGAACGTAGGCCAACAGTAATGCAGGGAGCCAGAACAATGAAAATACAAACGATGGTGATGTTTCTAGCGACGGTGAGCATGGTCTTTGTGACCGGTTGCGGCACGATTTTCCAGCGGACGGCGGCGGATGTGCTGGTTCCGGTGGAGGAGGAGAACCGACTGGGAACGGAGGTGGCTCGCGAGATCGATAAGGAGTTGACCTTCCACTCGAGCACCGAGGTTCAGACCTATGTGCGGGAGTTGGCGACGTCGATTCTGCGAAATGTGCCCAATATTCCGAGGGGGATTCAATTTCGGTTCGTGGTGGTCGATGATCCGGATACGATCAACGCCTTTGCGATTCCCGGGGGTGGAATTTACATCTACTCGGGGTTGATGCTAGCGATGGACAGCGAGGCGGAGTTGGTGGCGGTGCTCTCCCATGAGATCGCTCACGTGACGCGCAGGCACGTAGCCCAACGTCTGGTGGCAGCCTACGGGGCAGATGCAATCTCGAGAGCGGCCCTCGGGGAAGAGCCGGGGATCGTAGGTCAGCTCGCCACGGCGGTGATCGGTCAGGGCTTTATGTTGCGGTATAGCCGGGATCAGGAAAGAGACGCTGACGAATGGGGGTTCGATTATATGGTGCGGGCCAATTACGACCCTCAGGCGTTTGTGACGTTTTTCCGCAAATTAGAAGGGGCGCCGTCGCCGCCGACGTTTTTGTCGAGCCACCCACCCCCGTCGGAGCGGGTGCAGAATATCCGCCGGATGATTCAGGATCTGGATCGAGTGCCGACGCGTACCGAAGCGGAGCGATTTTTAAAGATTCGAAACCAGCTCTAAAATTTGGGCGGTCAGTTAGCGGAATCAAAGCCCAACTCGTCGAGGAGGTCCTGAAGGGCCTCCTCGACTTCGTCTTTATAAGGCCAATCTGGGGGAGCGTTGTCGAGAGCGATGCGGAGATCGCGGGCGGCCTCTTCGGGGCGCTCGGTGGCGATCCACATGGAGGCCCGCTTGAGATAAGGAGTGGGATAGAAGGGGTTGATGTTGATGGCTCGCTCCCAGTCTTCCACGGCACCCTCAAGATCTCCTTTGACCATACGGGCAGCGCCGCGATTGGCCAGGGTTTCGACGTCTTCTGGGTCGATGGCCAGGGCGCTGTCGTAGTCTTCAATGGCGCCGTCGAAATCCTGATTCAACAGACGGGCATAGGCGCGATTATAATAGACGGTGGGATCGGAGGGTTGCAGACCGATGGCCATTCCGAAGTCGGCGATGGCCTTTTCGGTGTCTTCCATCTGGAGGTAGAGAAATCCGCGGGCGGCGTAAATCTCGGCCTGGTCGGGCTGGATCTGAATGGCCCGGGCGTAGTCTTTGAGGGCGTGGCCAAGTTCGCCGACGACGCGGCGGACGTTTCCACGCTGTAAAAAAGCGGGGACCAGGGTGTCGTCCAGTTCGATCGCTTTTGTGAGATCCCGAATCGCCCCCGGGTAGTCGTTAGCAGAGAAGCGAGCGATCCCCCGATTGGTCCAGATCTCGGGGTCATCGTCGACCTGTTGGAGGGCGAAATCATAATCGGCGATGGCGTCCTCAACCTCTCCCAGGGAGTGAAGGGCGAGGGCCCGGTTGAGCCGTGCGATAAGGTGATCGCCGTCCAGTTTGACGGCTCGATCAAAGTCGTCGACGGCGCCCTGGAGATCTTCGAGGGTCGCCCGGAGAATCCCTCGCTCCACGAGGACTTCCAAATCGTCGGGGAAAGCACCGAGGTAGATATCCATCAGATAATGGGCGGCGTCCAGATCCCCTTCATCACGGCGGCTGCGGGCCATGGTCAGTGCTTTTTCGGGGTCGTCGATGGCATCGCCGAATTCCCCGAGGGGAGAGAGGGTTCCTTGCTGGATTTGTTGATCAAAATCGGAACTCAGGGAGTCGATGACGGATCGAGAAAACTCCACGACGGAGTCATGGTTTTCTCTCAAGATGGTGCGGGCTTCCTCAAGACGGGCAGCCATTTCTTGCGATGGTTCGTCGTCGGAAAACTCTCCAGAGCCCAGTTCTATATAATTGGCCAGCCATTGGGGGTGATTCTGATCGTCTTCGCCGTTGTCGGAGGCTCGCTCCGAGAGTTCTCGAAGTTCGGAGAACACCTCTTCCAGAGTCCGTTCGCCGGAGATGACCAGATTCAGATTCATCGAGGAGATGAGAAGATAACTGGGCTTGATGGTCGGTGCGGCAAGAAAGAGAAGCCATGCCGAGCTTATGAGCGCCGATTGGAGCGCCGGATCTTCGGCGAAGGGATCGACGAATTGCCCCGTGCGGGTAAAGAGTTTCACGGCCGTTGCGATGGCGCCATCGGTCAGGGCGTGATCGCCCCGGATGGCCTGGATTTGTGTCTGGGTAGAGTCAATGGACTGGGCGAACACGGTAGGACCTCGCAAGAGACGTGGATTGGATCGAAATCAAAACCTTCTGGCTCTCATTTATCGCGTCCACCGAAAGTCCACAACCGTCGACACTGGGGTCAGAAACCGACGGAGAGCGCAAGAGGTGACCCCCAGGCGATTCCGGAGAAGAGAGCAAGAGCGATGAGAATCAAGAGTACGATGAAGAGACGAATGAGCGCTGATGCAGCCATGAACTACCTCTCGTCGATTGGGTACAGACAGTCTGCGATGTTCAAAAGAGAATACGAAAAACCGGAATGGTCTGTGGTCTGAGTTGGGTCTCCTGCATGTGCTCGGGGAGGCCTTCCAGAAAGGCGGAACCGTAATTTGAAGACTCACGTACAACTACCTCAATGGCTCCCACGGCGGTGCCAACGAGGACGCCGCCGCTGGCGATATAGATAATATTTCGGGCGGGCATCTGACGACCGGTCAAAAAGTAAATGCTGGTACCCACCAGCGCTCCCAGCGCGGCTCCTAATAGGGCGCTTCTGGTGATGATCCACATGAAACCGGGGGGGCGATCTTCGGCGGGCTCTGTGACGACCGGTTGAGGTTCCTCAGAAGCTGGTTGGTCGTCGGTGGCGAGAAGTGGTTCTCCCGGTGATGCGCTGGTCTGAGCCAGTGTAGGGGGAGAAGATGCGCCGGCGTACGACGAGAATGCCAACGTAGATGCGACAAATATCAAGAGCATGGCGAGCCAACGCAGAGCCCAATGCAACGGCATGATCAACCTCCTGTAATTCGGTATGGCATGGTTTTCCCCTCAATCTGTTCGGTTCTCGGATGGAGACTAAGAATTCACAGTATTAATATAATTACGGGTGCCGGAACTACAACTGGGCGACAACGAAGGTCTTGGTCTGGATCCGTGGGGAGTCGGGAAGAAAGAACCTCGAACAATGGGCCTGGATCACACCGTCGAACAATACAGCTATTGACCGGCAGGGAGGTGCTCTTCTATGGTGTCGTCCGCTGCGCGCTTTTCGGTTTTCTGCCAGGCGTTGAAGAGAACGGTGTAGCGAGGGTGGAAGACATCTGGAAGTACCCATCCTGGCATTCAGTAAAAGGGAGTAGATATGAGTCAGAAAGTGTCTCTAATTCGCGGCGATGGAATCGGACCCGAGATTGTGGAAGCAACGGTGCGGGTGCTCGATGGGCTCGACGCTGGTCTGGAGTGGGAAGAAGTCCGGGCCGGTTCGGGAGCCTTTAACGATCTGGGAACCCCGTTGCCGGAGGAAACGCTTCTGAGCATCGGGCGCAATAAGGTGGCCTTAAAGGGCCCGCTGGAGACCCCGATCGGGACCGGTTTTCGCAGCATCAACGTTGCGATTCGCAAGCATTTCGACATGTACGCCAATGTTCGCCCGGCCAAAATCATGCCCGGCGTCAACACTCGGTATTCCGATACCGGAGTCGATCTGGTGACGGTGCGAGAGAATACGGAAGGCGCCTATTCGGGAATCGAACATACGATTCCGCCGAATCGGGCGGCAGCGGAGACGATCATCTTATGTACCCGCTGGGCCTGTGAGCGGATCGTACGCTACGCCTTTGATTACGCCCGTCGTGCGGGTCGAGAGAAGGTCACCCTGGTGCATAAGGCCAATATCCTCAAAGAGACCAACGGACTCTTTCTGGAAGTGGGTCAGTCCATCGCTCGAGAGTACGACGATATCAAATTTGAAGATGTTATCGTCGATAATATGTGCATGCAGATGGTGATGCGGCCGGAGCAGTTTGATGTCCTTGTGACCATGAACCTCTTCGGGGATATCCTCTCCGATCTGGCAGCGGGTTTGATCGGTGGATTGGGTCTGACGCCGGGTGCCAATATCGGCAAGGACGCGTCGATGTTTGAGGCGGTGCACGGAACGGCCCCCGATATCGCGGGGCAGGGCGTCGCCAATCCGACGGCGTTGCTTCGAGCGGCGTCGATGATGCTGGAGCATCTGGACATGGTGGAAAAAGCTCGGCGTCTCGATCAGGCTATCGAAGCGGTCCTGGGCCGCGGAGAAGTGGTCACCGGCGACCTCGGCGGATCGGCGACGACCGAAGAGTATACCGATGCGCTGCTGGCTGAGATCGAGAGTCAGTAAGTATTCGTTTCGGTAGAGTACCTTGGAAAAGGCGACCCTTACGGGGGTCGCCTTTTTTGTTGGTGCGCCCCGCATCGCACACACTAGCCGAGAATTTTTAGAAACTTTCGATAGACCGACTGCTCGCCGACGGCGGGGAAGTTGATGATGAGCAGGGGGTTGTCGCCGGAGCCGGAGGCCGAGAGGACCTCGCCGACGCCGAATTTGGTGTGGCTGACGGTGAGGCCGACCAGCTTTTCGTGGGCGGTGTCGACGGGAGGAGGCTCGAGAAGTGCGGCGACGTCAGCGTCGTAGCTCTGATCCCAGTCCGGGGGGGCCTGGTTGAAATCGTCATTTTGTTGGGAGCTCTGGTCGAAGCTCCAGGAGGGAGATTTAGTGGAAGAGCGGCCACTGGAGGAGTGCTTGGTGCGGGCGGCGTAGTCGATCTCGGCGCTGGTGCTGCGGGGATCGACGAGGAGGCGTTTGGAGTCAATGTGGAGGAGAAATCGACTGGGTTCGGTATTTCGAAATTGCCCGTAGGTGCGGCGTCGTCGGGCGTTGGAGATATAGAGCTGATTTCGGGCCCGGGTGATGGCGACGTAGGCCAGGCGGCGCTCTTCGGCGAGTTCTTCGGGATCGTTGGGGTTGCGAAGGTTGGGGAAGGTGTCTTCTTCCATGCCGACGAGAAAGACGTGGTCGAATTCCAGTCCTTTGGAGCCGTGGATGGTCATAAGAGTGACGGCGCTTGTGTCGTCGTTGGTATCGGTGCTCTGGACGAGGGCGGAGCGATCGAGGAAGGCCCGAAGGTGGATGGCCGCTTCCGAAGTGGTGAGTGGATCGTCGGCGTCATCGGGCATGAGTTTTTTTACAGCATCGATCAAGGCCGGGGTGCCCGGGTCCAACTCGAATTCCTCGATGGCGTTGACCAGCTCGCCGATATTGCGGAGGCGGTCGTCGGCACGCTCGGGGTCGGAGTGTTGGACGTGGTCGGCGTAGGCGGTGCGCTCCATGAGTCGCTCCATGACGGGCGTCAGGGAGTCGAAGTGGAGGAGATCCTCGCGGGTGGCCTCAAGGATGGTTTGAAATTCGGTCAGTCCTCGGCGAGAGACACCTCGAAGGGATCGAATATCATCGATGGCCTCGACCTGGTCAGGCCCCGAGGGAAGAGGGCGGGCGGTGAAGAGGTCGCTCTGGGGCGGTTCGCCGGGACCATTGTCGTTGGCGAGCAGGGCCGCTTCCTGAAGGTTGAAGACGCCGTCGACGGCGGTAGCCCGGCGCAATTTCTCGATCGTTGATTTTCCGACGCCCCGCCGGGGAGTGTTGATGACGCGAGCGGTGGCTACATCGTCGCTGGGATTGAGGGCTGCCCGCAGGTAGGCCAGCAAATCTTTGATCTCTTCTCGGGCGTAGAAGCTCAGGCCGCCGACGATGCGGTAGGCCACACCCCACTGGCGCATTTGCTCTTCGAAGAGCCGGCCCTGGGCGTTGGTGCGATAAAAGATCGCGATGTCCTCGGCGTCGGTTCCCCGGCGCAGAAGATCAAAGATGGTCTCGGCGACGTAGCCCGCCTCTTCGCGGTCATCGGCGCCGGAGAAGACGACGATGGGATCTCCATCGGGGCGGTCGGTCCAGAGACGTTTGGAGTGACGATGACTATTATGAGCGATGACGTCGTTGGCGGCGTCCAGGATCACGGCGGTGGAGCGGTAATTCTGCTCCAATTTCACGATATTGGCGGAGCGAAAAGCATCCTCAAACCCCAGGATATGAGTGGGGTCGGCGCCTCGCCAGCCGTAGATAGCCTGGTCATCGTCACCGACCACGGCCAGGTTGTCGTGGGCAGTGGTGAGGTGGTCGAGGAGCTCGTATTGAGCGGGGTTGGTATCCTGGAACTCGTCGACCATCAAAAATTGCCAGGATTCGCTCAGATGAAGAGCCAACTCCGGTGATTGGCGAAAGAGGTTTACCGGGCCCATGATGAGATCGCCGAAGTCGACGGCGTCCGCTTCTCGCAGGGCCTTCTGGTAGAGCTCATAGAATTGAGCGTCCTCTTCGGCGCGGCCGTCAAAAGCCTGTTCCAGGGCCTGATTGGGAGTTAGAGCGCGGTTTTTCTGAGAGTCGATATAATTTTGATGATGTCGAATGGAGGCTCGATCTTTTTCCAGGCCCTGGCTCTCCAGGAGGGCTCCGATGAGACGTCGGGAGTCGCTATCGTCATAGATGGAGAAATTCCAGCTCAACCGGGCCCGGGGCGCAAATCGGCGAAGGAGCCGGGCTCCCAGGCTGTGGAAGGTGGAGATGACGACTCGGGAGGCCGCTTTCTTATCGTCTAAGAGAGCGTCGACGCGATGGCGCATCTCAGCGGCAGCCCGATTGGTAAAGGTAACGGCGACGATCGCTTCCGGAGGAGTATCGAAGTGATCGATGAGGTAGGCGACCCGATGGGTGAGCACCCGGGTCTTTCCGCTGCCGGCACCGGCGAGGACCAGGAGAGGTCCGGTGTGATGGGTGACGGCCCGTTGCTGAGGGGGGTTTAAATTTTCGATCCAGTCGGTGTTCATGACCAAGGCGGGCGCAGGGGAAAGTGCTGTAATTTTGTTCCGTATAGGTTATGCGCTCTGGTACTCGATAAGGCAAGGCGAAGTAGGAATAATGGTGCCTGTGGGAATGAAAAGAGCGGCGTCGTTGTTACGGGCAACGCAGTAACCAGGAGCTCCCTGAAGGTAGTAGTGATTGCACCAATGAGAGCTTTCGGGGTATGATTCATCTCTATCCGGAGACGAGTTCTCTACCACTGAACTGCGGTTTTCCGAGTCTTGCTCAGAGAGTCTGCCCAGTCCTCGGCGGGAGTGCCAACGTAATCCCGGCGGGCAGCATTAGCCCGGGGGGTTGAAGAATCGAGGCCAATGATGTAACGCCTGTGCCGTCGTAATCATTCGCGAGGAAGAAAAAAGGCGCCCTGTACGGGGCGTACACCAGGAGTGTTCATGTCCGTTGAAGAGCTGTCCGACCGCGAGGAATTGCTTGATTTCCTGATGAAGGATCGGCTGGCCAACGCCTATTTGTTGGGGAATCTAGATCCGGCCTATTTTCAATTCTGTCGATGGTTCGGGTCGCGAGCAGAAGATGGCTCGCTGCAGAATCTGATGCTCATCTACCGAGGATTGAGCCTTCCGGTGGTGTTCACCAGCGGAAATGGTCAGGGTCTCCAGGAGTTTCTGGAGGAGAGTCGAGAAGTGGTACCGGATCGATTTCACTTTCACGTATTGGAAGAGCAGATGCCGGCGCTGCAGGCGGTCTATGAGATCGAAGGTGCATCGGCGATGACACGGATGGGTCTGGAGCGGGAGAATTTCAACCCCCAACCCACCGACGATAGAGTAGAGCGGCTGGGTCATCGAGACACGGCGGCGATCATGAAGCTCTATGAACATTATCCGGATAACTTCTTCGAGCCCTATCAACTGGAGACCGGGCTGTATTTCGGGATTCGAAATGGGGATGAGGAATTGGTGAGTATGGCCGGAGTCCACGTGGTCAGCGAAGAACACGACGTGGCGGTGATCGGAAACCTGGTCACTCACTCCGATCATCGGGGTGGGGGATTGGCCACGATCTGTACGGGTCGATTGATCGAGGAATTATTCGATCGGGTATCACTGCTGGCGTTGAACGTGGGTCAGGATAACGCACCGGCCATCAAATTATACGAGAACTTCGGATTTACTTCGAATAATGTCTTCTACGAAGGTCGGTGGTCGGATACGTCGGCCTGAGGTCCATCGAAACTGGACAGTGCCGAGAGCGTCTGATGACTCTCGGCAAGTGATCATCAGCCATGCTTGATGGGGGAGAACATGCCGGGATTTCCGCTCTTCAGGCGGCGCTCCTCGCGTTCTTCGTCCTCTTTGCATTCGATGCAGAGGGTGGCCATGGGACGGGCCCGAAGGCGACCGGTTCCGATGGGATCGCCGCAATTCTCACAAAACCCGTAGTCGCCGTCGTCGATGCGATTGAGGGCGTCGTTGATTTTGGTGAGCAGGTTTCGCTCCCGATCTTTTAAACGAAGGGTGGTGGACGTACCCTGCTCGTCGACGGATTCGTCGATGGAATCACCGGGGGCTTTCTCCCGGGCGCGAAGGTCGGCTCGCGCGACGTGGCTCTTGTTGATGAGGTCCGCTCTCTGTTCCTGGAGAGTATCGGTCATTTCATCGAGAAATTCTGGAGTGAAGTCTTCGCTCATTATGCGCCTCCTAATGCAGGGGAATCCCCTTGAGGTAATGTGGGTCCGAATATAGACAAGAAGGGTAAAAACCGAAGGGAAAAAGAGGTTAGAGTTGATGGGTACTTTGATTCATGTAACCATCGCCTCCAATGGTTAGGAATGCAAACCTGAAGATCGAATGGAGAGGTCGCGATGACGAGTTGGATGCGAGGAGCGATGGGTTTGGTGGTTGTCCTGGCGCTTTTGGTGTTGAGCGGTTGCGCATCGAGTACCTTGATCGAGAGTCGTCCGGCAGGAGCGACGGTCGTTCTGGAGGGAGATCTGATGGTGGGGGAGACCCCGGTTCGAGTCCGGGATCTTCCGGGAGCGCGAACCCGAAGGACCTATGAATTTTCCAAAGAGGGCTATCATCCGCGGGTAATCGAGCTGGCGGGAAAGACCCACAGTCGTCATCTTCTGGCCTGTTTATGCAGCGTGGGGATGCTGTGGCCCTTGATGCTCTTCTCGGAGTATCCCTCGGGAATTCTCATCGAATTGGAGCGAGATAATCCGGCCCCCCGGGCGGAGTTTCGAGCCGATCCTCAGATCAACTTTGGTCCTCAGTAGTTC
>SKNI01000342.1 GCA_007120615.1 Myxococcales bacterium
GGGGGCGGCGGCGGCGCTTCGGTTTCGCGACAAGTCGGCGATGAAGGCGGCACTGCGAGAGGCTGAAGTTCCCTGTGCGAGGTATGCACGAGTTACTTCGGCGGACGATGTTCATGAATTTGTCCGGCAGGTGGGGTTTCCCATCATTATCAAGCCCGTCGATGGGTTGGGAACCCGAGCCACCTGGCGCCTGGGCGATGAATCGGAGCTCGCCGAAGCTCTGGAAGGGTTGTCGCCGTCGACGGAGCGTCCCTGGCAATGCGAGGAGTTTCTCGTGGGCACGGAGCATAGCTTTGAGACGGTCACCATCGACGGGGAGCACGTCTGGTCGAGCTCCACTGATTATATCCCCGGCCCCCTGGAAGCGATGACCACTCCCTGGATTCAGTATTGCGTGGTCCTGCCTCGAGAAGTCGAAGCTATGGAGCGCTTTCAGGAGGTCAATCACCAGGCCCTCGACGCGCTGGGGATGGGAACGGGGATCTCTCATATGGAGCTATTCTCCAGAAAAGAGGGAACCGTGGCGGTCAACGAGGTCGGAGCCCGGCCGCCGGGGGTAAATATTATGCCCCTGATGAGCGCCGCCCACGGAGTGGATTTCAAGAGAGCCTGGGTGCGGCTGATGGCGCTTGATACCTTCGACGCTCCCCGGCGAAAACGGGCGGCGGGATCGGCGTTTCTTCGAGGCCAGGGCCAGGGCGACCGCGTGGTAGCGATTCATGGACTCAAGGAAGTACTCACCGAACTCGGCGACCGAGTCTATCAGGCCTTGCTTCCGCGGGTGGGACAAAAGCGGGCTGCGGGCTATGAAGGCGAGGGATCGGTGATCGTCTCGGCCCCGACCACCGACGAGGTTATGGAGAGCCTGGCGCTCTTGATTCGAAACGTTCGGGTCATTCTTGGGTAGTGCCGGGCCTCGACACTTGTTTTGATCGCAACTACGTTCCCCGGTGGACTCTTCCGAGCTCAATTTGGTTACTTGCAGGGTCGGGATCGATGGCACTTCGGCAGGTTGAAATTTATGTCCCCTCCAGGCGCGGAATTCTTCCACCGTTTGAGGAGAAATATGAGATGCTCGGTCGCCGGGAGATCATACTTGAGGGAGGCGATCGACTTGTTCGGGTCTTGATCGACACCTCCGAGGTGGAGTCACTCCTGGAGTGGTTGGACGATGAGATCGGAGATGTCGAAGGCCATCGAATTATCATCAGTCCCGTCACCGCTACCGTTCCCCGTCCCAGCGACAATGACGAAGAGGAGGACGGCGAAGAGGCCACCGAGTCAGAGGAGGAGAAGTCCAAAAAGAAGGTTTCCCGAATCAGCAGAGAGGAGGTCCTTCAGGAAATCAACGACTCCATCAGCGTCACCAACGTCCACTATATGCTGGTCGCTCTGTCGACCATTGTCGCCACCGGTGGAATGATGCGCGACAGCCCGGCAGTGGTGATCGGAGCGATGGTCATCGCCCCCCTGATCGGCCCCAATATCGCTCTTGCTCTGGGGACTACGTTGGCCGATGGAGATCTGCTAAGGCGATCGATGAAGGTCAACTTTGTGGGCTTATTCATCGCCTTCGCGCTGGCCGTGTTCGTCGGCCTGGTGCTCCCGGTGGACCCTACGGTCAACGAGATCGCCACTCGCACCGAGATCAATATCGGCGATGCGGCACTGGCCCTGGCCGCCGGAATCGCCGGGGTGCTCTCGGTGACCCGGGGAGTATCCACCGCCCTGATCGGAGTGATGGTAGCCGTGGCGCTGTTGCCGCCGCTGGTGGCGATGGGGATGTTGGTGGGCATGGGTCTGTGGTCGGGAGCCTACGGCGCAGGAATCCTTACCTTGACCAATATCGTCGCCATCAACCTGGCCGGAGTGGTCACCTTCCTGGTCCAGGGGATCAGCCCCATGAAGTGGTACGAAAAAGAGAAGGCCAAAGGGGCCCGGCGGTTTGCCATCGCGCTGTGGGTATTGCTGCTCGCTCTCCTTGTGGGAGTGATTTTATTCGCTCCGCCGACGCCGGTCTGAGGCTATATGAGCCTTAGCCGTATTGAATATGAACCGTCTCGATGACGGTCTTGACGGCCTTCTTGACCACTTCGGTGTCGGGGTGTCTGACAATCATAAAGCCCTCCCCCTCGTAAGTGTCTGCCCGCGGGGTTCCGGGGCGAGGAAGGCGAGATTCTACCAGTAGATCTCCGATTTCTTCATTGGCCTCGGCGATGCCCTTGACGCGCATGACCCGGCCTCGTCCGATACCCCGTAAAAACGCCACGCCCACCGAGTATTTTCGCTCAAAAGGACCGTCGAATCTCTCATCCACCACCGCCCGGGCCCAGGCCCGATAAAAGTCGGCATCGTGGACGTAATTCATACCGGGAATGATCTGAGCCCCTGGAGGTCGAGCGGCGATCTCACCGATGGCCAGGGTTCCATCTTCGCGGCGAAACCACTCCATATGAGTAAAGCCGGTCTTCAGGCCCAGAGCTTTGACGGCTTTGATCCCGAGTTCCCGAGCGTCGTCAAATTCCGGTCCCGTGACGACCCGGGGATGAACCACGGACCACTTGATCCAGGGATTTTCGATGGCCTCCAGTGGGGTCGGAAAATACCGGGTGAA
>SKNI01000747.1 GCA_007120615.1 Myxococcales bacterium
AATAAATATTTCGACCGCAATCATCGCGGGGCCGGTCTGTTGATTCGAAGTGAAATCGAGGGCCTCTCCCGGCTCCTCGACCGCCCCCCGAAACCCTACGTCGCTATCGTCGGCGGCGCCAAGGTTTCCGATAAATTGGGAGTCCTAAACGCCCTCATCGACCGGGTCGATACGATTTTGGTCGGCGGAGCGATGGCCTATACCTTTCTGGCGGCTCAGGACATCTCCATCGGCAACTCCATGGTGGAGTCCGATTATATCGATCAGGCCCGAGATATCCTCGCCAAAGCCCGCCGAAAAGACGTCGACATCGTCCTGCCTCTCGACCACCGGGTGGCCCCGAGCTTTTCTTCTACGGAAGCCGAGATCACCGCCGATGCTCATATCCCGGACCAGCGAATGGGGCTCGATATCGGACCGACCACCACGGAGCGCTTTGAGAAGATCATCGCCCGGGCCTCCACGATTTTCTGGAACGGACCGCTGGGAGTATTTGAAAAGGAAGCCTTCTCCAAGGGCACCTTCGCCGTCGCCCGGGCCATGGCCGAAGCCGACGCTTATACCGTCGTCGGAGGAGGCGATTCGGCAGCAGCCGTCGCCCAGGCCGGCATCGCCGAGATGATCGACCACGTCTCCACCGGGGGCGGGGCGAGCCTCCAGATCGTGGAGGGCAAGACCTTGCCCGGGATCGAGTCTTTGCGACCGAACCACCCCTTTGACTGACGTCGGTTGAGCACTCTGACTTTCTAACTTGCGTCCGATCCGCTGGCGTGCAAAGTTTCTACACCTGTTAACAATTCTCTTCTCTGGATGGAGGTACTCGATGCGAACACCGATCGTAGCCGGTAATTGGAAAATGAATCTCGGCAATAACGAAGCTGTCGAATTAGCCCGGGGTATCGCCAAGAACTGTCCGGAGAGCGGCGTGAAAGTCATCGTCGCTCCCGTCTCCCTCCATCTTTCTTCGGTAAGTCAGGCCCTGGCCACGGCCCCCGTATTGCTGGCCAGTCAGAATATGCACTGGGCGGAAAGCGGCGCTTATACCGGAGAACTTGCCGGTCCGATGTTGCGTGAGTTCGGTGTGCGCTATGTGATTTTAGGCCACAGCGAGCGGCGTCAGCTCTTCGGCGAATCCGATGAACTCATTAACCACAAAGTTCAATCGGCTCTGGCCCAGGACTTTCGGCCGATCATCTGTATCGGCGAAACACTCCAGGAGAGAGAAGGCGGCCGTACTCGCGCAAAGGTCGAATTTCAACTCCGCGCCGCCTACGCCGGACTCAACGCCGAACAGGCACAGAGAACCATCCTGGCGTATGAGCCGATCTGGGCCATCGGGACCGGCAAAACGGCCTCTCCGGAGCAGGCCCAGGAAGTGCACTTCTTTTTGCGAAGCGTCTTAAAAGATCGCTTCGACATCAAGACCGCACAGGCCTTGCCGATCCTCTACGGCGGAAGCGTTAAGCCTCAGAATTTTGCCTCTCTCATCAGCCAGGACGATATCGACGGTGGACTCGTCGGTGGCGCCAGCCTCAAGGTGGAGAGCTTTCTGGAATTGGCCCGCATCGCCTTATAACGGAAGTCTGAGGTCGGGGGTCGGAAATCGGAGAACTGGGATCCAGCACCCTGGGGTGCCTGGAATCCGAGGTCGATCTGAGACGTTACGTCTTCAGAAGCCGGCTCCGCGTTGAGCAACCACTTCTGACTCCCGACCTCCGATTTTTGACCCGAGTTCTACATCTTCCGCACAACAGGCAAGACCTCATGCGTTTTCGCTCCTTTCGCGATTTCGAGGACGGCGAGATTATCGGCGGCCTTGGTTTCGACATAATTTTACATCGTCGGGCGATCGGCGAATTGGTCCTCCCCTCCGGCCGATTGTTGGCCTGCGATCCAATCGCTGCCCTGGACACTGAACCCTTCTCCGTTCAACTGGAGCCGGGTGTCTACCCGACCCATCTCATCATCGCCGAGTTACGCGACGAGAAACGGTGTGCCTACGCCGTAGTCGATCTCTTATCCAGCGACGTCTATCGCTGGGAGTTGGCCACTCTCCCCGCCCCACCGGACCAGACCATCTTCGATAAACGAGACGAGGTGGGTTATACGGTGGATTCTAGTCTTGGCGCATTCGTCGACGGTGAAACGGCCGCCGACCTGTTGAATTATCATCAACTGGTCATGCCCGAGGACAACGACTTTGAACGCCATATCTGGGGACGAGTCAATAAGCGCCGCCGACAAGGCGTGGGCTGGGCGAGCCTTGATTTATGCCGGGATCTCAAATTGCCCTGCACCGACGACCGCAATCTGCTGACCTTTGACGCCGGTTTTGGAAACGGCTATTACGAGACCTATATCGGCTACGATTCCGACGACGAGATCACAAGCGTGGTCACCGACTTCGAAGTCCTGGACCTGCGATTCCCGTCGTTTCCGATTGGCACCTGAGTTTCTCGTTTCTCAATAATTGATATTGAAACTGAGTATCATTGGCAATATCGACTCAATCAGGTATGAGAGGATGGATGCTTCTCTTTACTCTATGATGAGGATCGATATGTCGTGGCGCCGTCTGTATTGCCTGTCTCTTCTCGTCGTATTGGCTTTCCCCGCTTTGATTCATGCGCAAGAATCCGACGATGCTGACCCGGATGCAGAAGAAAATATAGAACAGGAAGAAGTAGAAGTAGTAGAAGTAGTAGAAGTAGAAGAAGTGCAGGGCGACACCGTCACCACCACCGCCCGGGCGCCGATGGCCGCCTTTGCCACCGATCGAAGCGTGGACCGGATCGACGAAGACGAAATCTTTGAGCGTCAATCGGACTCGATCACCGATGCAATTGCCGAAGAGCCCGGGGTTTATCGGCAGGCCACCAACCGGGGAAGTGATACCGTTTATCTGCGGGGATTGATCGGTCCGGAGAACCTGATTCTCGTCGATGGGATTCGATTCAATCAGGCCACCTTTCGCACCGGCCCCAATCAATATCTGGCGACCCTCGATCCCTGGGCGTTGGACCGGATAGAGGTCGTCCGAGGACCGGGCAGCATCCTATACGGAAGCGGAGCCATGGGAGGGGTGGTACAACTCTTTCCCCGAACGATCCCCGATCAGAACCTCAGCGGACGGGCCATCGTAAGCTACGCCAGCGCCGATCATATGCTGGGTGGTGCGGCCGACGCCGGCCTGCGCCACGGCAGCTTCGCCACAACCGGGGGATTGAGCCTTCGCAATCACCAGACTCTTCGACCGGGAACCCGGGGAAATGAAGAGATCTTTTTGGCCGCCGAACAAGACGGGAGGATGCTGGCCAGTGAATATCGCCAGTCCTTCTGGCGCCTCGGATCGGAGGTCGATCTGGGCGACGATCTGGACTTCAAACTTCACTATATGGGCGGTCTCATCGAGGATGCCAGGCGCACCGATCAACTGGGCCGAGGCCAGATGCGAAGCGCCGATAACCGAGATGATATTGTCTACGGACGACTCACCGTCGAAGACACGCCATTTGCCGACGAGGTCAGCGTCTTCGGCGCCTATCACCGCACCGATGAGACGACCCGACGGTATCAATGCGCTGTCGACCAGAACGACGGCCCTTCGCTGGTCTCCGACCTCCGAGGATGCGCGGCTCTTGAGCGTCAAACCTTGACCGCCCGCCGGGACCTGCGAGACGTCGTCCATACTCTGGGAGCGGGCGTCACAGCGGTGACTTTTGTAGGCGCCCCGGTTCGGCTGAGCTACGGAGCAGAAGCCTATCGCGACCAGGTTTCATCAACTCGCGACGACGCCGTCATAGAAGATGCAACGGGCTCCGATTTTGATTTTCAACGCGCCGACCGAGGCAACTTTGCCGACGGATCGACTTATGCCACCATGGGAACTTTCGCTCACGCCGAGGTCACTCCCTGGTACTCCGGAGATCAGGAAATCGTGCTCAACGGCGGCGCCCGTGTGGAGCACTTTCGAGCCTTCGCACCAGACGTAACCGACGATCTGGGAGACGTGGAATTCTCCAACACCGGCCTCGTCGGCGGTCTGGGTATTAGCTATCTCCTGGGCTCCAACCTCAATCTTTATCTCAACTGGAATCAGGGATTTCGGGCTCCCAACCTGCAGGAATCGACCGTCCTCGGCGACACCGGCAATTTCTTCGAGATCCCAAACCCCGATCTGGGACCGGAGAGAAACGACACCTTTGAGCTGGGCACCAAAGTAAACGCCCCTTCGGTAGGACAATTATCGGCAAGCCTCTTCACCAGCTTGATCCGAAACCGCATCACCGGAGTGGACGGGGAGTTTCAGGGCCAGACCGAGATCGATGACAAGCCCATTCGGGTTCGAGTCAACGCCGACCGGGCCTATTTTTACGGCGCCGAAGCGGGCCTGCGCTCCGCTACGATCTTCGGCCTGGAACTCTTCGCCAACGTCGCCTGGATCGACGGCGCCGTTCAGACCGATGACCCCGATCCACGCTTTGATCCGGGACCACTCCACAATCTACTCGCCGGCGATCTTCAGTGGACCCACACCCGCCGGCTGCCCCCGCTCCAATTTCTCACCGGCCTGACCTTCAAGAGATTCGAGAACTGGTCGGCCACGCTCTACGTCGAAGGCGCGGGCTCCCAGACCCGGCTCTCCTCCGGTGATATCAACGACCTGCGTATCTGTGAGGTAACCCCGGGAGTCCTCTACGGCGACGAGGATCAGCCCTGTCCCGGGACTCCGGCCTGGGCTACGCTAAATCTTCGCGGCAGCTACCAATTGGACGAGCTACTCCGGGTAAATCTGGCCCTCACTAACCTCACCGATCAGCGCTATCAACACCACGGATCGGGAGTGCTGGGAGCGGGACTGCAGGGGATGGCGACCGTCACGGGGTACTACTGAGGAGGGGAGGGACGAGAGAGAAAGCGGAGAAGGGCAAGGGAAATCGCAGAGACGCGGAGGACCGCAGAGACGCAGAGGAAGGGCAGGAAAAAAGGGGATTCTTCGATGGGTGCCGAGCGGGCGGGATGTGCGGCGTCGCCGGCTTGTAGGGACGTAGGAGCTCTGAATTACGACCGTTTCGGTGCAAGCTGACCCGAGTCGCGGATTACCTACCCCTCGGCATCGCCCAGAAGACCCCTCCTATCCCTTGCCCTTCCTCTGCGTCTCTGCGGTCCTCTGCGGCTCTGCGACGGTTTTTGCCCTTCTCTTCTTTCTCCTCCTCTCTCCTTCGAATTGATATTTCTTCGTGTTACTATCGCGCGAAAGACCGATTTGCCGAACGGTTAAACCTTGCCGTTCTACCGATTGAGGCTTAGGATAAATGAGCCGCGTTTTTTGCAGGTATTTCCCAGTTTACTATTACCACCGCTGCGGTACACGGGGTTGGATTTGGGACGTCAAGACCAAGTGATGGCTCATCTGGTCGAGGAGGGGATCCTCGACGGCGAGTCCATCGAGAAAATAGAGTCGACTCACAAAGACAATGCCGCCACAGCTCTGCTCATCGAAGACCTACTTGAAGAAGAGACCCTCCTTCAGAGTCTGGCCGTCGTTTTTGATACGCCACCGGCGGGTTATACAAACGGTCTTTTCATCGAGCGCGAACTTCTGGCGAGCATCGACTCCGAGATCATTCGGGAATACGAGATTCTTCCCGTACGCCTTCACCGAGATCAGCGCGTCGACATTCTGGTCGTGGAGCCGGTCAATGAGATCGCCCACGAGATTCTGGAAAACCATTTTCAGATGCCCATCCGCCAGTATATCTGGCCTCGGATTCGTTTTCTTCAGGCTTGTCATTTCTTCCTCGGCGATTCCCTCCCGGAGTTTTCCCGAACCTACCTCCGAGAACATCCGGTCACCCTGGGTTTTGCCACTCCCAGCGATGCCATCAACGTCCATCAAGCCCTGAGAAGTTCGGAATCCCTTCTGGTTTCGCAGTGGCGGCGGGAAGACGTCCGGTCTTTTTTAAAGGATTGCTTCGACCGCGACACCCTCTTAAAGGTACTGCTGGGGTATTCGGGACATTGGCTGACCAATCGGCTGATCGTGGTGGTGGGGCGATCGGGATTGCAGCCCTATTTTATGGAAGAGTGGCCCGAATTGGCCGGCCGCTTTGATGATGTCACGGCGCTGCGAGACGTCCGCGTTGATCCCTCGGCCATCGAGGTGTTGCGAGACGCCGAAACCTGGCAAAGCGGCTCCCCCGAGGAATTGAGCCTCTCCACCCTCTTTGAAGCTCTGGAAGTAGAGACACCACCTCTTCTGGTGGGACTGCCACTGCGTATCGGAGGCCGCACGGCGATGGCCCTCCTCGGTGTCCCCACCGATACGGACGCCGGGATTCGTCTCGACGAAATCTCGGAGACCTTTGATGTCGACTTATTGCAGGAAGCCGTCGGATGGGTGGGCGATCAACTCGAAGAGATGATCCGACGAGCCAAGGCCGACACCCTGCCACCGCCGGCAGAACGCATTCCTCCTCTTCCCACCACGACCATTCAGGTGGGGCTTGGGTTTGAGGATTCCCTCGTGGAAGAGCGGATCGCAAGACGCGGCGATAAAAACGAGCGCCATCGCTGGGAAATCGTCGATATCAGTCACGTCATCGAGGAATCTTCGGCGGCCGAAGAGGTCGAGAAATCCGAGCCACAAGACAACGACCTCCCGGAAAGCGACGACGGCGTCATCGACGCCGTGGCCTCCGCTCTCTCTTCGGGTCTCGCCGACTCTTCTTCTCACGATTCTGCCGCCTCCTCAGTGCCCGAAGTCTCAGAGCCCGAAGAAGAGTCCGAGGTGTCACAGCCCAATCCGGGAGCTACCTCCTTTGGAATGCCTGCATTGCAGGAAGAATCTTCGAAGGGGTTTTTCGAAGACTCCTCACCACCTCAATCAGAGGGTGGACTCGCTGAACTTCTGGACCAAGAAAGCCAAGGGAGCACCCGCGAGGTCAACGCCGAGGTCGACGATGGGTGGAGCGGTATTCTCAGTGACGTGTCCCGAACCGATATCAAACCGTTAAAAGATGAGGGTGACGACTTATCGAGCCGCGGCTCCGACGCCATGATCTCAGACGTTGATTCCGAGAGCGAGGAGGATAATGAGAATATCTCCGCGACGATGACGCCCCTTCCGAGTCGGTCTCAAAAGTCAGGTCCTTCTTCGGCGGATCTCATCTCCCAACAGGAGTTCAACGGCGGCAATGATGAAGAGTCTGCTCCTGAAGACGAAGAAAAAGTAGAACTAGAAGACGACGAAGTAGAACTAGAAGACGAAAAAGTAGAACTAGAAGTAGAAGACGAAAAAGTAGAACTAGAAGTAGAAGACGAAAAAGTAGAACTAGAAGTAGAAGACGAAGTTCGGCCCAGTGGTCCAATCACGGGAGTCACCTCTCTGGGCGGATTTTCCGTCGCTGACATCGCAAAGGAAACCCCACGGGCGACCCAACCGAAGTCCCTAAATATTCCCACCAACGCCTCCGGCGTACCCATGGCGCAGATCTTTCGGCGACCGGGACAGAAAAAGAAAGGGGGAAAGAAAAATGGGCTGGAAAAAGCGAGCTCCCCTCAAGAAGACACTTCTGAATCAGATGACTTCGATCGCAAGGAATCGATCACCGGCCGCACCATGCTCGGACTCGGTGAGATGCCTAATTTCAATGACATCCCGCAGGGAAAGCAAGAGAAGAGTGACGCCTCTCTGGACCGAGCCGACGCCTCATCCTGGCTCGATGATCTCGAGTCCGGTGCCCAGCCCTCCGATCCGGAAGCCCGCCCCGGCGGAACCGTGAAGATGGACGCCGGCACCGCGCGAACTCAGACGTTTAATGAGCTCCTGGTGGATATGGATTCGGAGAATCTCCCCAATCCCAACACCATCCCCGTGGAAGTGTTAGAAGAGGTTCCTCAGTCCGGACCCATCGCATTGGAGATCGAGGAGAGCCTCGGACTTCTCGATAGTCGGGATAAAGAGGTCGCCTTTGCCGCCGCCGAACATCTGGCCATCTCCGGTCCCGCGGCCGTGAAATACCTTAAACCACTCTTTCCGGGCAGGATCTTCGTCGATCGATATCAATACACCATCGCAACGATGCCACCGGTCAATGAACACGGACCGATCCTGGAAGCCCTGGTTCGCATCGGACAGCCCTCACTGGCAGTGGTACAAGAATTTATCGATGATGCCAGCCTGGAGTGCCGGTTCTACGCCACCTATCTGCTCACCGAGTTGCCCGCTCATGGATTGATAACCCAGCTCTTTGATCGACTCTTTGACCGCGATCAACAAACCCGCAGCCTGGCTCAGGATATCGTCTTCGCCCACCGAAGTTTGAAGGTATTTGCCACCGCCGTGGTCGGGCCCCTTCGAGAAGTATTGGAGAAGAACGAAGAGGAATTTCGCGTCGAAATTGCCGTGGAAAATCTTCGCCGTATCAAAGATCTTGCCTCGGTGCCCTTGTTGATCGATGCTCTTCACGAGCAGCCCAAACGGATTCGAAAAAGCGTTCACCGAGCGCTTCGGGAGATCACATTTCAATCCTTTGCTGCTGCCCCCACCGACTGGCGACGGTGGTGGAGCGATGCAGAAGATCAGCCCCGCTGGCGCTGGCTCGTAGAGGCCATGAACAGCAAAGACGACGAGATTCGGATGCTCGCCTTCGATGAAATCGAACAATTACCGGGACTGGAGTTTAACTACCATCCCGACCAACCTGCTAAATTACGAATTCGGGCCCAGAAGAGCCTTACCGAATTCTTTGAAGAGCAGTCCAAGAACTAGATTGGCCAATGGCATTTCGGACCCTCCTACAATCTCTGCTGACGATCTCTTTTGTCCTCGCCATGCTCCCGCAGCTAGCCATGGCTCAGGACGAGGAAGAGGCACCCCTTCGACTGGTCTATCTCAACACCGCAGACAGTGACGGCCGCGATAGTTTTCGGTCCATCGAAGCGATCCTCGATGATAGCGACCGCATCGAATTATTTCGTCCTCGTGATTTCTGGAGAGCAGCAGAAGACTTCGAACTTGACCAGGACAGCTTTCGACAATCGTCGCAGCGAGAGGCCAATATCGACACCTTCTCCGAGTTGATGCGACGCACCAACCTGGAGGGAATTCTCATTCACGACGTCTTCGGCGGCGGCAATACCATGCAGGTCGTCGTCCTCGGTCCCCAGGGATGGCAACTCGCCGATATTCGCCACTCCATCTCCCGCGGCCGAATCGATCAGGACGGTTCCGTGGAAGTCCTCCGCCAGGTCTTCACCACTCTGGTGCCCGAGGTCCGGGGGTTTCGAAGAGAGTTAGAGGAAGAAAAGCGTTTGCAACAAGAGGCCCAAGAACAAGCAGGGCGAGAACAAGCAGAACAAACAGAAGAAACCTCGGAGGACGAATACCAGGCCATGCGTGAGCAAGCCTGGGCCGAACATCGGGCGAAATATGGAAATTTAACACCTCATATCTCCGCAAGCGTCGGCCCTCTTCTGGGATTTCGCTCCCTTCAATTCTTTGAATCCCAGGGTGGCGGGTTCGCCATCAACCACCGCACTCCTCTCTTTGGAGTTGGCCTTCAGGTCGACAGTCTCATCACCACTATCGAGCGGGATACCGCAGCCATCGAGGCCGGCGGTTTTGTCGGGTTTGCCCCGTTCACCACCTTCTTCGGCGAGACCCCTTTATCGGGCCAATATATCCGCGCCGGTGCTGATGTTCGTTATATTAACGCCCGCTCTCCCTATCTTCGCCTGCGAGTGATCGCCGGCGTGGAAACCCTCAATATTACACTCGATCCCAACGAACAATATACGGGACACGGCTACCTGATGGGCCGGGGCGGTCTGGGAATTCACTACTCCTTTGGCTCCTTATTAACGATGCAGGTAGACGCATTGATCCTGCCCATTGTGATCGCGTCAAACTCCGGCGGAGCCTACGGCGAGGCGGAAGGATGGCTGGGATACGGAGCGGAGGTCGGACTGTCCCTGGATCTCTTCAAACCCCTTTTGGTCAACGTCGATTACCGCTTCCAACAATTGAATGTGGAGTTTCCCGACGCCCCGATGCTTCAGTCCACGGCACTGTCACAGGATATGATTCACCAGACCATGATCTCCGTTG
>SKNI01000273.1 GCA_007120615.1 Myxococcales bacterium
GGCATTCTGGAATACCTGTTGACCGCTCGCACCGCCAAAGAAGAGCTCCCCGAACTCGCAGAATTGACCTCCCGAAATATAGAGATCGACACCGACCGGGTTCATTATTTCGGCGCCTCTCAGGGCGGAATCTTCGGCGGAACCTTCATGGCACTCACCGAGGACGTCTCCCGCGGATATCTGGCGGTACCGGGCAATAATTACTCCACCCTTTTGCACCGCTCCACCAATTTCGTGGACTTCAACGCCGGTATGGCCGCTACCTATCCGGGCTCCCACAATCGCAATACGGTGATCGCCATCTTGAGTCTGATGTGGTCGACCACTGAGCCGGTGAGCTTTCTCCGTCATATTCGAAAGGAGCCCTTTGACGGCACGCCCAACGACGTCCTTCTGGCGGTCGCCAAGGGCGACTGGCAGGTTGCCACCATCACCAACGAAGTCGCCGCCCGCACCGGAATCGAGATCCCCCTGCTGGAAAATTACGACGCGGAGCGAGATCCTTTCGATGTCGATGTGGCCGCCTATCCCCATCAGGGCTCGGGCACCGTCCTCTACGACTTCGGAAATCCCTGGCCCGACCGGGCCAATGACCACCCCGAAGACGAGATCGGCGATCCTCACGGATGGCTATCCACCGTCGACGGGGCCGGCGACCAGATCGATCACTTCTTTCACACCGGCGAGATCATCGACGTCTGCGACGGATCGCCATGTCAGTTCCCCGCTCCCTGAATTTCTTCCGTGGTCGACGATCAGGGCCAGTCAGCGCCGTACCGGCTCAATTTGATTCCATCACTTGTGAACAAAAAGTAGGGATGATCATCGTCGTCGGTGGCGATGGAATGACGGCCTCCTACATTTCCCGAAAAAACAACGGACTCCACCCACTGCGAACCATCCCACCGAATGGAATGCAGGCCGTCGTTATCTCGAAAAGCGATCGTTGGAGAGGCACTTTGATCCACTGCGATGGAGGGTGCCGTCGAATATTCGAGCTCATCGAAATCTACGACCGTCCAGGTCATACCATTGAAGTGGTAGTAGCGGAGCCACAGGGTTTGTCCCTCCTGACTCTGAGTCACAATATGGGGTCGGTTGTCCTCATCGAGCACCATCGAAGAGCTGCTACTGCGTTCTTCGCTGACCTCCTCGGTGATCCATTGCGCACCATCCTGGCGAGTGTAGAGGTGACCGGCGCCCCCGAACCTTCGGGAGTGGCTGATATGGATATTGCCGTCGGAATCAACCGCCATTGACGGGCCCTGGCCATGCTGATCAATCGTCTCGATCTGCCATTGAGCACCATCGAAGTGGGCGTATTTCAGCGCGTTATCCTCAAACGCAATATGCGGTCGGTCCTGGTCATCGACGACGATGGAATGCTCAAACGTAGTATCATCGAGCTCCAATACTAGCTCCACGTCCCAGCCGGTCGCGGTCAACCGGGCGTAATATAAGCTCCAGGAGTCCTCGGAGGCGTAGGCGAGATGAGGAGCACCGGTAGAGTCGAGCGCGATGGAGACGACTCCCGAGGGATAAGAAGAGCCGTCGATATCATCTTGCACCCACTGTGCTCCGTCCCAGTGGATATATCGGACCTGATTGCCACCTCTGGCCGCCACGTGAGGGTGGCCATCGTCATCGAGGACCATTTGAGGAGAACTCCCAGGACCGACGCTCTCCAGATGCCAGGTGCAGCATCCGGCAGCGCACTCGTCGTAATCTTGCTCGCAGAGGCCGCACTCCCTGGTCAAGAGATTGCAAACCTGGTCTGCGTCACATTGCTCGTCGGAGTCACAGCCGGGCTCGCATTGACCGGTGCTCTCCTCGCAATAGGTCAACCCCTCGCAGGGAGTAAACGGACAGAGCGGTGATACAATGCAGTCCCCGTCGGAGCAGATCTCCCCGCCGGAGCACGTCACCCCGCACCCACCGCAATTCTCGCTATCGTTGAGGTCGACGCACTCACCATTACAATCGCCGCCGCCGTCGGGACACCCGCACTCCCCATCGATGCACTCCATTCTGGTTGGACAGGAGATATTGCACTCTCCACAGTGAAACCAGCTGGTCTGCAGATCGACGCAGGTCTCATTGCACACCTCTCCGCCGTCGGGACAGGCGCATTCTCCGTCGACGCAACCGGCCTCCTCGGGACATTGGTTGTCGCAAAAGCCGCAATGTTCCTCATCGGTCAGGGAATCGACACAGGACTGGGAGCAGACAATATCGTCGTCTTCCGGGCAACGGCACTCCCCGTCGACACAGGAGATGCCTTCTGGACACACCTCTCCGCAGTCTCCGCAATGTTCGGTATCGCTCCTATGATCGATGCAGACGCCGTCGCAGGCGATGCCGCCCTCTTCACAGGGGCATTGCCCGTCGACGCAGGAGATCCCCTCAGGACACTCATTTCCGCAGGCTCCACAATGCTGGTTGCTCACCAGCGCCTCGGTGCACACCCCGTCACAGACGATGATTTCATCGCCCAATACACAGCTGCGCCGGTTTCCGTAGGGGTCAAATACAGCGCCTCCGTTGCATAGATTTTCCTCAAGGCAGCTATCGACGCAGGCTCCCGACGCGGTGCAGCTCTCGGTGTGATCGTCGCAGCCGCCGCAATAGACGCCTCCGCATTGCGCGCCGTCACAGCCCCAGTTCTGCTCCTCGGAACATCCCGGCTCAAATCCCTCGGCGGAAAATGCAAATCCAATCTCTGCGGTGCCATACCCCTGAAGTACGGCGTGAGCAAAGTGGGTGCCGCCGCGCCTGTTGGAGCAATAGGTCAGAATATATTGGCTCTCCACACTGCGATTGATCTGTCTAGAGATACTGCTGAACCCGCTGATGATCGCGCTCTGATGAACGGACCTCACTGCATCTTCTCCGACGAGCTCGGCCAGGGCTTCCCGAGCCTTGGTGGTGATCGCGAAGGTCTCCACTCGGGTGGGATTTCCGTGGGTCAAATCAATCGACCGGGCCTCTTCCACAGCGTCCGCCGCGGCAGCGGAAGTCTCTCTTCCGGCGGTGTCTTCGCCCTCGGCGAAAACCACGACAAAGCCACTGGTCGCGATCCCCGCTCGATTATGCTGACGCGCAACCTCTTGATGGTCTCGCAACCTCTCCACGCTGTGGCGCACAGCTCCATTTAAGTTGGACGTGCTCGCGTCGGGACCCTCAACTTCGGCAAGCTCGTCGATGCGCTCTCGTAACCGGGAGAGATCGGCGGTAGGAGGCTCCCACAGAATCGAATCCTCCGTCCCATCAAAGAGCTCTACGCCCACAAAGATCTGTTCCGGTGGCGAATCAACGATTAACTGCTCCGCGAGCAGATTTGCCCCGAAAATCGCGTCCTCTCGGCTCTCATCGGCCTCATGGGAAACATCGATCAAAATCGTGACATACGCCCGCCTTGCGCCATCCGGCAAAAACTCCACCGCATCATCGCTGCCGAAGTTTCGATTCCCCTCTTGGAGCACAAAATCATCGGGCGTCAACTCCGCATAAGGCGCCCCCGTCTCGCATTCGTTGGCAGTGAAAAACATGGTCACCGCCGAGGGCTTGGTGGTTCGATATTCCAGCGGCGTCAGCTCCAGGCAATCAGGCCCGACGGCAGGTGGAGTTATAATATCCCCGGAGCCGCTCGAACAAGAAAGCACCAGAACGCTCGCGCAGAGAATGGTCAAAAAAAGTCGCGATGTCATAGTCAATCCCCAACATAATAAAAGAAGTTTCCCCCTGACTCTAATTCATCCCAATCAAGTAGTCCAATGGGACTCCCCCCAGGGCTCGCCCAGGTCTCCCATTGGAAAACGAAATAATTATCAAATTCCCGCACAATCCATCGGCGATCGTCGACAATAGATCTGGGCCCACTATCACCACGCGCGGGAGAACACTATGGCACGGATACAATCGTTTTTAGCGTCGACGGCAAATAAGGTCACCGATACGGCAAATCGAGTAGCTGACACAGCGAATCGGGTGGCCGACGCCGCCGACTCAGCGGCCAAAGGGCTCGGAGCTTCAGAAGGTGCCAAAGGAGCATCGGAGGCCCTCATCGAGAGCACGATCGGCCAGGATCGATGGGAGGATGCTGCAGACAGTCTGGCGGACGGGTTTCAGGAAAAAAAGGCCGACGCCCAGGCGAAAGCCGATGAGGTCCGCAATGCCGTGGTGGGTCAGGCTGCCTCGGAGGTGAGCGAAGGGCTGGCGAAAGTAGCTCAGTGGTTCGAGCCCGGAAAGCAGGCCTTAGAATCACTTCGGGAAGTGCGCCAGGATGTGCAGAGCCGTGTTCGTGAAAAGGTGGAGAGTTTTGATCCGGAGGTCGTAAAAGAGGCGATGCAGCAGGCATCGTCGGAAGCCGTGGATCTGGCGGGGCAGATTCAGGAGGAAATCGACGGGCTGGATTCGGTGCCAACGGAGTTGAGGAGTAAGCGAAATGAGGTGCTCAATGCCATCGCCGATGTCTGCGCCGACGTGGTGATTGAGCAGCGCGAGGCGGTGGTGGCGTCCGGTGATGCGATCCAGGAAGTTGCCGCCGCGCTCGACAATATGCCGCTCTTCGGAGCCGAGCGAGACGGCGTCGCGGAGAGGCTGGTGGATACGCTCTTTCCCGGGGCTCACGCCGGCGCAACGATGGCGCGGTGGGGGATTGAGGCCACGGGGCATACCATGAAGGAGAGCGTGGTGGTGGCGGAGTATTTCAAAGAAACCCCCGGGCTTCCGACTATAGATAATATCGGGCTCTGGATCGACCATATCGAGCCCGGCGAAAGGCTATTGGTGGAGGGTCAATTCCTGGCCAGGGCAGCTGCAGGAGCGGGCGCAGAAGGCAGAGTCTCTCACGGCGTAACGCTGGCGAGGTCGGCCGAGGATCCAAATCAGGTGTCCTTGACCATGGCGACGAAGGGCAATGTGGGGGTCGGTGTGGGCGCCGCGGCACAGGATAAGGGCGTGACCGGGATGGCCGGGGCCGGGAGCACGACAGAGTTGCGCTTCGCCTTCGACATGAGTCGGGCCGAGGACCGAGAGATGTTGGCAAAACTGATCCTGGACCACCAGACCGGAGTGGCCACCGAAGATGCGATGAGGGTCGCTGATAAGTGGATGACATCGGCGTCGGTGACGGGAGGAGTCTCGGTTGCCACAAAATTCGACGCCGGTCTCTCGCTCAACTCCACCGGCGGCGTGACGGGAGGCTATCAGATGGATCGCCGCGCCGAGGGAACTGTTCATCAGTTCGGAGTGAGTTTTAATGCAAGGTCATCGGCGGGAGCTTCCCTGATCGACCGGATACCTCAGAGCGTGATGGATGGCCTGGTGGACTCGGCTCCCGATGCCGAGGTGGAGATGGCCAGTCGGGCTCTTGCGGCCCTCTCCGGCGGTCATATCGGTACGAAGGCCGAACTAAGCTCATCGGTTACGCCGGGAATGGAATTCGTCGACAACCGGCTGGAGAGAGTATTCATCGAGGCCCGTATCAACGGGAGTGTACTGGGGCATGAGGGTCATCAGGTCGACATGGAGTTCGTCATCCACGACCCACTCGCCCTGGCCTCGGCCGTCGGCGTCACCGCCGAGGAGTTTCAGAGCCAGATCAATGCCGGCAACTTTGATTTCGCAGAGATTTATCAGGGAGCTGAGTTGCAGGGGCTGGAACCGTCAGAATTTATGGGATTGACGGTGAGGGTGTCGCAAAATGAAACCGACGGCCTGGACGCGAGCATGTTTGGAGTATCGTTTAAGAGCCTGACCACCCGAACTGAGGAAATAGCGCACGTCGAGTTCGGGCGACCCATCGACCGAAGTCCCCTGCCTCGACCAGAACCACTGGACAGCAAAGCTCTTCTCTATGACAGGATCTGGCCGGGGTGATCGAAGCCAATCTTCAAAACCGCATCCCGACCCCGACCTGGAGGCGTATGGACTCCCGCTGCCCGCCCCGAAGCCCTTGCCAGAGTGGCAGATTCGCCCCGGCTTCCAGCGTCCACTTCGACAGTGGATGCCACCGCAGCATCGAGTCCAGCGCCAAAAGCGTACCCCCGGTCGTCATTTCGACCTCTCCGTCACTTCGACTTACCCCCTGATGGCGTAACCCGAGACCCAGATCCAGACCAAGTTTCTGCACTGGACTCCATCGAAACCTGGATTCTCCCCTCAGCGTCGCCGAGCGCTGAACGCCGTCGGGACTCGGGGGAGCCCAGATCCCGTCCACTCCAAGATGCATATGGAGTCCCCTGACGAGTTCGAAGCCCAGCGCCACTCCCGCTCGCGGCGCCACAACTCCGGCTCCGAGTTGCACATCGGGGTGATACCACTCTCCATTGGACTGCCTCACCAGTGACCCTGTCGGAAGAAGAGTGCCTGCCATCAACTCTACCGAAGTCGACCCGGTGGCGACGAACTCCGAGAGGGCGAACTGCACTTCCAGGCCCAGATCTCCCGCTCCCTGCAATCGTTGGTAACTACCGTCGGGCAAATCAAGGCTCCGCCTCGCCAGCGGAAGGCTGGCCATCACTCTCAGGGCCCGCCCGATCGAGATACCACCTTGAATCATCATCTGACTCTCCTCCAGATCAGCCCGACCCGCGTCGCCTTCCCCAAACCGAAGACTGCCATGGACTCCCGTCGCCCGCAGAAACCCTCCCCGAAAGCCACTCTCCCTGGCTTCTTCCGCTGGCGAACCTTCCTGCTGGTGTGCCTCCTGATCCCCTTCTTTTTCCTGCTCCTGGTCATGAGCCCCATTCATCGTCATCGGCGGCGCCGAGCTGTGCAACGCACAGGCCTCTGCTTCGGTAGCTGAACCAGGCAGCAGCGACCAGACCATCACCGCGATCCCGATTAGAATTGCTTTGAGCGCGACTCGCACTGAAGCGTTTACAACCATTTTATCACTGCTCCTCAAACTCAAAGGGCGGCAGGTCCGCGGGAGGTCCCAACGCCGGATTTCTCAAAAACTCCTCATCGGTGAGACTCTCCAGAAATTCGATCAGATCTGCCCGCTCTTCTTCGGTGATCAGAAATCCCGGAACAAAGATGCTTTTGTTGGGATTCATCGACCCGGTTCCGGCATTCGGCCCCTCCAGAATTGTCCGTCCCCCTTCGGCATAATGATCGATCACTTCGTTCAGGTCTGCCACGCTACCGTCATGCATATAAGGCGCCCGCACCGCCACGTTGCGCAAAGTCGGGGCCTTAAACCGCCCCATATCCTCGATACGCCCCGTCACCTCATGGACCCCCGTATTGGGGGGCGGATACCCCCCGAGACCATCGATATTATAGAGCCCGTTGACGTGAAAATTAGCTCCCGAGAATGTCTGGCCGGCGTGATCGACGCTATCGCTGAAGTTAAAGCCTCCATGGCAATGAAAGCACTCCATCCGCTCCGAGAAAAAGAGGGTCATCCCCCTCCTGGCGGACTCCGAAAGCGCATCGCTCTCGCCATGATAAATGAAGCGATCGTAGGGGCTATTGGCTGAAATCAGCGTGCGCTGAAACGACGCCAGCGCCGAGGTGATATTTGCCACCGTGAAGGGTTGCTCGTCATCGGGGAAGGCCCGAAAAAAACGATCCCGATACCACTCCTCGGCCCCAAGGCGTTCGAGAAGCTCTTCCTCCCGTCCGGCCATTCCAAGTTCCACGGGATGATCGCCGAAGATCGGCGTCAGGGCCTGCTGCTCCAGAGTGGTTACCAGGGGGTTGGCCCAGTTCAAACTCTGCGCCCAACCCACGTTCGTTAAAGTCATGCTGCGGCGCGGATGAACTTCCCCTGTAGAACCGACCGCCCGGGGGAGGTCGTCCACAAAGCCCATCTCCTGAGGATGGCAGGATGCGCAGGACTGAGTTCCATTGCCCGAGAGGCGGGGATCGTAAAAAAGACCCCGGCCCAGCTCGGCTTTGGGTTCCGTCCAGGGATTCTCCTCCGGAATTCGGAGACTGGGAAAGTAATCGGGAACCTTTAGCCCCCCTGCCTCCTCCTGATCTCCCTCAGACTCTCCGCATCCCCAGAGGGTGAAGAGGACGACGCCAGTCAGAAGAAGAGCGCCGACCCGGAGCCCCGATCGTTGCCCCCTGGCTCTGCTCAAGCATCGACTGCACTTTGCCTTCACCTTTCTCCTCTGACTACTTCATCCTTATGAAGCTCTGCTCTTCGCTGGTGACTCCCCCGTGGGGCAGGCCCAGCGCCCCGAATAGGGCCGTACAATCCGGATCATCGGTGCCCGCCATGCATCCCTGGGGAGTGTTCTCCGTCGACGCGTCCAGATCGGAGTCGGCAACCAGAGCCGCCACGTCAAAGATCACTGTATTGTCGCCGGGCTGAAAGTCTTCAAACTCCACGACCACTCGGTTGCCATTCTCACAGGACTGGGCTCCCCCGCCCTCGCCAGGAAGACAATTTGTACTCCCAAGATGAAACTGCCAGCCCGTCTCCAATCCCTGCGTCGCCCCCTCCAGGCGTACGAATTTATAGCCTCCCAACCAGTTCCAGAAGAGCGCCGTCTGGTTCAGCGGGCTCGGCGCCGTGGAAGCGTCGATATGATTGAGTTCAAAAGGCACACCCAGTACAAAACGCAGCCCCGCCAGGCTTTGCTCGCCTTCCAGAAATCCAGTGACCATATCCCGAGTCTCCGTCGTTCCGTTGCTGCAGCGCCCGCTGCGGTCCTCGAAGTCCAGAAGCGCCAGATTCTCGTGCTGCCAGGGTGTATCCTGATCCAGCTCCAAAACTCGCCAGTTCCCCTCCTCATCACGCAATTCGATCTCACTGACGTAGAGTCGAAAATCAAAGGGCTCAAAGGTCGTTTCCGTCACTCCCAGCCCCTGATAGGTCTCCCCGCAGGCAAAAGGCTCCTCCCCAACCTGAGCGGCGAATTGCACCGTCACTTCTTGTCTTTGCGTCGAATCTTCACCCGCTGGACCACACCCCAGAAGGGAAGCTCCCACCCATGCCGCCACCATCCAGGCTGACGTTGTTCCCAGCTTCGTCTTGGTTCTTTTCATTGCGCTCGTCCTTGGACTAAATCTTGAATTGAATCTTCCATTTCACTCTACGTTTTCCAACTCCACCGTCGCCCCCTCTACAATGAGAAGAGCCAGAGCCCTGGGATCCGAGAGTTCTCTCCCCTGGTCTGCCACTCCCTCCAGGTTAAGGGAAAGCACAATCCTACCTGGTCCCTCCTGGAGGTCCTCTTCCGATAACCAGGCTTCCCCGGAAGCATTCGACACCCCAATATCAAAGCCCAGACTCCCTTGAATCTCTCGCTCCCCTGACTCTCCCTCCTCGTCCCATTTTGCGTAGATGCTCACCCCCACTTCTGCGCCTTGTTCCACCGCCGGTGTTTCCGGAAGAGCGGAGTAAAATCCAAATCTCACTCCGCAATAGTCGTTTACGACGGGTCGCAGCGTCCCCACCGTCCAGCGCTGATGAGTCTCCCCATCGTTGATCACCCTCCAGAGATCACCACTGCTCAATCGGTGTGGCGCTGCAGGCAGATGAGCGGCCTCGGCTTTTTTGATCAGCGAGAACCGCTTCCAAAACCTTGCCAGCTCCGGTCTCTCCCAGTCACAGGAAAGCAACTCGCTATGGTCAAAGACAAGCTCCAGTGTATCCGGCAGAGAAGAGCGGGCGTCCTCTCCCGGCTCTTGTACTTCCAGGACCACCTCGACCCTGGAGCCCTCTCGAGCCTCGCCTCCCACGCATCCCGCCAGTAGCGCTGCGACCGTCCCCAGAATCATCCATTTGCGCTTCACATCGCCGCCGTCTCAAAAAAACCACTCTCGAAGTTCGAGATGCAACTCCATTGCAACAATGTAGCTCGATCTCTCCCCTTTTCAACGGACGTATTGTCGCACCCCTTTGTGACTCCGGCGCTTTGACCCATCTGCTCTGGTCCATCGAACGGCTTTGTTCACCAGTTGCTGATCCTCTTTCGATACCATTGCGTTCCTTCAAGCCTCTACGGGGCGCACCTTCTGGGACCTATTGCGCCGAGTCCAACTCAAAAAATGAAAGAATCTTTGCCGTGATAAAATCCATCGCCCCCGCCAGACTATGGTCGCCCTCGACCTCGAAGAGTTCTACCTGCTCGCGACTCTTCGCGTAAC
>SKNI01000057.1 GCA_007120615.1 Myxococcales bacterium
CTCGAAGGACCGGGATCAGCGTGCCGTTTTCGTCGTCTTTTTGAGCCTCTGCGAAAGTAATGAAGCCCTCTTCGGTGGCCAGGGGACCCATAAACGGGCCGTCTCCGGCGGTGGGGTCTCCGGTGGTAACGCGCATCAGAAGAGCGCGCAGCCGGTCGGTCAATTCGTCGGCGATGGTGTGGTGGGCGACCACCCGACTCGTAGCGGAGCAGCGCTGCCCCGTGGTCAGACAGGAGGACAATAAGATCTCGTGGGCGGCCTGTTGGAGGTCGGCGTCCTCTAAGACGATGGTCGTATTCTTGCCGCCCATCTCCAGGGCCAATAATTTACCGGGCTGCTCCAGAGTGGCGCGGCGAATGCGCTGTCCCGTTCGATAAGAGCCCGTAAAGAGTACGCCGTTTACGAATTTATGAGTCGAGAGCGCCGCACCCACGGCTCCCGGGCCCTGCACCATATTGACCACGCCACGGGGGAAGTCGGCCTCCTGAATGCACTGGAAATAAATCTGCATCGACGCCGGGGCCTGCTCCGAGGGTTTGACGACCACCGTATTGCCTGTGGCCAGCGCGGGGATGATATGACCGTTGGCCAGGTGGAGCGGAAAATTAAACGGGGCCAGTACCGCCAGCACGCCGAGAGGGCGATGATTCCAGGATCCGCCGGTGAGTCCTTCCGGGTGGACCGGGGCCGTAACCTCGAGGCCTTCGCCAGTCATGATGTCGATCTTTTTTAAGAGTACTGCCGCTTCCGTTCGAGCTTCCCACAGCGGTTTTCCCATCTCGGCGGTGATGGCCTGGGCCAGGTCTTGTTGACGAGCCTCCAGGGCATCGTGGAATCGTCGAAGGTAGACAAGCCGGCGGTCGACGCCGAGGCGATCCCAGTCCGGGAGCGCGCGGCCCGCAGCGATGACCGCGTCGTGGACCGAGGCCTCCGACCAGGGAACGGAGATCACCGTCTGGGTCGTAGCGGCGGGGTTTTGGCGAGTCCACTCCCGGGTGGTCTCCGGCACAATCCAGGTGTTGTCGATGAAATTTCCGCGTGCACTATACATGGGGCCCTCGTGGTTGGCGCTCGGTGTGGTTGCTCGTCGGTTCGATGCGAAGCGGATCATGGTGCAGAGTGGGGGATCTGACAAGGGCTCGGTTTGTGATGGGTGTGATCCAGGTCGGGATAAAATCGCGATTTGTCGGATTAAACCGCAACGAAGGTCTGGTTAGACCTGTGGCCGTAGCGATATAAAGCGTTGTGCATTATGCTCCGGTATCCATGAAGCGCGGACGTCCTCGTCCGCATAAAATAAAAGCGCTTTTTTCTATAAGCGGACGGGGACGTCCGCGCTCCATGGTGTTCGGAACAATCGGAACGAGACGATGAGATCGACGATCTATGCGTGATGAATCAAGCGACAATCTAGAAGAGTCGTCCAAAACCTGGCGCTCTCCGGAGTCCGATCTGCGAGCGCTGGAGACGATCCTGCGTCGTACGGGCGGCGCCCTTCAAAAGCCGGTGCTCACGGAAGGAGCGCTGTGGTTTGGGGCGGTGTCTCTGGTAGTCATTTTGTCGGGGCTTTTATTGGCCGCCCTTCTCCCGCAAGGGGGCTACGCCGTGGGCCGCTGGGTGATGGGTATCGGTCTCGGCTCGGCGACGCTGGGAGCGGTGGTGGCCCTGGGGCTCTATCTGTGGAGAAAACCACAGCCCGATCAGATCGCCTCCCGAATTCAGCGCCACAGCCCGGAGTTTCGAAGCGATCTGGCCGCCGCCCTGGAGTTCGGACGGGCCCTGGTCGACGACGGCGGAGAGACTCTCCGAGAGAGCGGATTTAGCGAGGCCATGGCCCGGGCTCACCTCGCCAAGACGGTGCGCCGGGTTTATGAGGAGAGCAAAGATAACTCCCTGGCCCACCTGGTGCCGAAGCGAGATTTAACGCCGCCCATTCTGGCCTTCTCCGGTGGTCTGGCGTTGATGTTGATTCCCTTTGTGATCAACTTTGGCTGGACCCTGGGCATGCTCAGCGGTGAGCGAATGGGCGCGCCCGTAGTCGGTGAGCGGGTCGTAGAGGATACGGTGGTGGGCTATATGGACGGGATCTTTGTCTATCCCTCCTATACCGGCCTCGATCGTCAGATGATGCGGCTGGGGTCGGGCTATATCGAGTCTCTGGAGGGAACGGAGGTCCATCTTCGGGCGACCTTGATGCCCGGACAGTGGGAGTCTCTGGAGATGGTCCTGGAACTCGGCGATGAAGAAGAGCCTCAGGTCATCGAGATGGTCAGAGATGAGGGCAATCAAGCCTCGGCCAGTCTGGTCCTCGGTGAGAGTGGGTCCTATTGGTTTCGGGCTCGCACCGCGGAAGGTCGGCCCGTGGAAGACCGAGTGGAGCGTCGGATTCGGGTCGCGCCGGACGAGGCACCCAGGGTGCGGGTTCATTCCCATGAAGGTCGCGTCGAAGTGCAGCCCGAAGATTATGTGGAGTTTGACTTCGAGATCACCGACGATTTCGGCGTCGATGCGGTGACCATGGTATACCACTTCATCGGGGCCGAGGATGATGAGAAGCGGGAGCGGCTGGAGCTCTCGGAGCTGTCCCGTCAGCCGCACGCCTTCATCGAA
>SKNI01000229.1 GCA_007120615.1 Myxococcales bacterium
CTGGTGGACCGCCTGATGGGAACGGCGACCTTTGTCTTTCACTCCATCGGAAATAACCCGCCCATCGCCTTTGAGGACATCCGAAAATCTCGTCAGAGAGAAGAAGAGATCCGACGCCGCCTGGGACTCTTCGAGGCCAAGCCGGAAGTGGAATACCGACCGAAGGTCACGGTCCTCCATTTTCTATCGGCTCGATTTTCCCTGATTTTTTTCTATCTGCTTCTGGCCGCCGGAGCCATGATCGGAACTCATTGGTGGGAGCCGGCCTATTTTATCGCGCTCTTCTTCGTCGCGCTGATCCCGGTTCGGTTTGTCCGAGACAAAATCTTTTACTCCCGCTGTCGCCTGCGCCTCTACAGCGATCATATCCAATTTCAGCAGGGAATCATCCGACGCCATTTCCACTATATCCCCTTTGAGCAGGCTCGAAGCATACGCACGCTTCGCTACCCCGGTCGGCGCTGCGGACGTCTTCGAGTGGTCCCCGGAAGTGACCGGGCCGTCTCGCTTCGCTATCTGGAAGGCATCGGCGCCATCCACGAGAAGCTCGATGACCTACTCCACTCCTTTCCCATGCGACCGGTTCGTCAACCGGAGGAGTTGGACGTGGTCCCCGTCTCCCGTCGGCATCCGCTGGCTCGCAACCAACTCCTCATGCTCCTCTTCGTTGCTCTCTTCGGGGCTGCCGGGCTCTACGGGGTCGCCATCACCGGCGTCACGGCCGACTACTTTGCGATCGAAGCCCATTGGGGCCTTTTGGGGGCCGCAATATTTTTCTTCTTTTTTGCCCCCCAGATTTACCTTCGGGCCCGTCGAACCACGATCCTCGTCGAAGAGGGTCGGGTCCGCGTTATCCGAGGGCTGATCTACCGCACGAATCACTCTGTTTTGGTCAACCGCATCGATCAACTCGTCACCCAACGCGGACCGTTGAACACCCTGCTGAACAACGGCCAGGTCCACGTGTTGACCGTGGGAAGTACCCTCCCGGAGCTATACCTGGGGCCTGTTGCGGACGAAAGAGAACTCTACCGAGAGATCGAGGCCCGGGTTCCCGGAAAGACCCGGGCCTCCGGATGACTGGAATGATCTCTTGAGCTCTCTCGTTTTCTCCTCCCAGGTTGCAACAGCGCGGACGGGGACGTCCGCGCTCCTTTCCAAGAGTAGCCCATAATGACCCAGCGATTCGTACCTTCCCAGCCCTCGGATCTCAGCCAGTTGGCCGATCTGGCCGAGATGCTCCGCGGACGTCGGATAACGGTGTTGACCGGCGCCGGCTGCAGCACGGCATCGGGGATCCCCGACTATCGGGGCCCTGAGACCAGCAAGAAAAAGCGCAGCCCCATGATGTATCGCGAATTTGTGGGCAGCGAAGAGGCCCGCCGACGCTACTGGGCTCGAAGTGCCGTGGGCTGGCCTCGAATTCAAAGCGCCCGCCCCAATCGGGGACATCAGGCCCTCGCCAGCCTGGAGAAACGCGGAAACCTCAGCGGTCTGATCACTCAGAATGTGGACCGCCTGCACAGCATTGCCGGCAGTCAAAACCTCGTGGAGCTCCACGGTGCCCTGGCGGAGGTGATCTGTCTGGATTGCCGAACGGTCATCTCTCGAGACCGGATTCAGGAGCAAATCGCCACTGAGAATCCCAGCTGGGTGGCAACGTGCCACAGCCTCGAGTTGGCCCCGGACGGCGATGTGGAGATCCCCGAGATCCCCACAAATTTCAGAGTCCCCCGCTGTAAATGCACGGGCCTCCTAAAACCCCACGTGGTCTTCTTCGGCGAGAACGTCCCCAAACCGGTGGTCAGCCGGGCCTGGGAGTTTCTCGATCAAGCCGAAGCACTCCTTGTGGTTGGCTCTTCGCTAACTGTCTTTTCGGGGTACCGCTTCGTGCGAGGCGCCGAGAAACGGGGCATCCCGGTGGGGATCATCAACCTCGGCCCCACCCGAGGCGATGAACATGCCGAGATTCGGGTATCCGCCCGCGTCTGCGACGCCCTCGACGCCCTCGATCAACTCCTTACGGAACCCACCGATCGGCCAACTCCGTTGAATCTACGGCGTGGGGATTGAGAAGATTGGCGATCTGGCGCTGATCTTTGCACTGCACCGCGTTGTCTTCCTGGATCTGACAGATCAATACATGAGTCGTCACCGGCTCCGGGCGAAAGAACGTATTAAAACCACCCGTGGAGGGGCTTCGCTTATACACCAAAATGACCGTTTCTTCGTCATGCCAGTGGGTGAAGTCCACGTTGCGGGCGATGCTCTCGCTTGCGCAACCGACGGAGGAGAAGACCAGCATCAAAACAGCGAACCCAAATACCAGGGCTGTAGTTGTCGTGCTCTTATTGGGATTCATCGGTACTCCTGGGTGCGCAAAATCCGAGACTGGCGACAATCGTATTCCACGGGCTTGGATTCGACCTCGGTGGTGGCAACGACCTCTTGGTCGTCTGCTTCGGCCTCCGATTCTTGTGGCGCGGCGAAAGCCTGAAGGGACGCTTCGTCGTCGAGGGTGCAGATCTCAAGCGCGATGCTCTGATTGAGATAGGCCCCTCTTGCCTGGGATTCTTCTCCGGGCACGTAGATATATTTTA
>SKNI01000208.1 GCA_007120615.1 Myxococcales bacterium
GAGGTAAAGCAGACCTGCATCGGTGCGCCCGAAGATAAAGACGCGGATGATATTGGGGTGGGTCAGCATGGAGACGACCTGCGCTTCGCGGTGGAAACGCTGGACCAATTCATCGCTCTCGGCGGCGTGTTCGTGGAGAACTTTGACGGCGATTCGCTGATCGATGGAGTCTTGCTGGGCGAGGTATACAGCGCCCATTCCTCCTTCGCCTAATTTGCGGGTGATCGTATACTGGCCAAAGAGACGCTGGCCGACAAGGTCATTGGGGTCAAAAGGCTCGGTGCTGGTTGCTGGTCTCGAATCCATTGAAGATGGTCGACTCTGCTGGGAGCGGGAGTTCGGCGTGTTTCGAGCGGAATGAGACCCGGTCGAAGGGGAAAGTCCACCGGAGTGCGACGGGGGAGAATCCCTCCTCGTCGGAGTCGGGGAAGGTTGTCGGTTGGCCACCTGTTGACCCGGGGGATGCTCGGGATGGGTCTGGGGTCCCCCGGAACGTTGGTCCAGGGTTTCCACGGCCGAGAAGTCCTCTCCGTCGGCGACCAACTGGGCAGAGGCGCCTTCGTCGACGCGACGCACCAATGCTTTCCCGTCGTCAGGGCAGAATAAAGTATTGTCGGGAAACCGACGATTGCATTTTGGACAAATGCGCATCGCGAACTCCGTGCCGGTACGAATGAATCGAAATCTCTCAAGTACAGTCGGTGCTTACTTAGAGCAAGGCACCAGACACCGTGGTCTTCGTGCGAAGGTGGCTTATATCACACTGGTTTGCAACACCACAATAAAACGCCTGTGTGAAAATGAAGCGTTCCACGTGGCCGGTGCGAGGGATTTGATGCATCCTTGGGTAGTGTTAGAAGACAAATTCCATGCGTTTGGAAGCACTTTGTCGTGGAAAAGTATTTCATCTAAGTAGGCAACGAAACTAAAGCGGAAGTCTGAGATGTCCAATCGGAGAGCCGAAAAAGATTTACTACGCGATTCCATTGAAAGCCGGGCGCAGGAACTGGGGTTTGATGCGATCTCGTTTATCCCTGCCGAGAGGTTGCCAACGGAGCGGGCCTATCAGGAGTGGCTAAGAGAGGGGCGTCATGGGGAGATGGATTATCTGGAGCGTTATCAAGATTTGCGGGTCGATCCGGGGATGATGGAGCCGGGGACAAAATCGGTGATCGTGTTGTTGACGAATTATCGCCAGCCCCTGGATCTGCTCGAAGGAGGGCTGAGAATTGCCCGATACGCTCATGGGGACGACTACCACAAAGAGTTATGGGGTCGGATGCGGGAGCTGGCGGCTTTTGTTCACGCCGAGAGCGGAGCGGACGTGGCGACTCGGCCGGCGGTGGATTCGGCGCCGCTCTTGGAGCGCGACCTGGCGCGGTCGGCGGGGCTCGGTTGGGTGGGGAAAAACGCGATGATCATCCGACAGGGCCTCGGATCGTTTACGTTCATCTCGGAGATCCTGGTGGATCTCGATCTCGGCGAAGAGGTCGAGGAAGCTCCCGATCGATGTGGAAGTTGCTCCCGCTGTCTCAATGCCTGTCCCACGGGAGCGATCGTGGCGCCTCGAATCATCGACGCCCGCCGCTGTATCTCCTATCTGACCATTGAGTTGCGGGGGCCGATCCCCAGGCGGCTTCGCCCGCTGATAGGTGATCACCTCTTCGGGTGTGATATCTGTCAGGACGTATGTCCCTGGAATAGCGAAGAGGTATTAAGCGACGATCCCACTCATCAGACCCGCTCGGTGTACCGGAAGTTATCGCCTATCGATCTTTTGAGCTTTGATCACGATCGCTACGTGGAGGTGTTTCGAAAATCGTCGATGAAGCGAGCGAAACTGCGGGGGCTGAAGCGAAATGCCGCGGTGGTGGTGGGAAATTCCGGTGATTCATCGCAGGTGGAGAGGCTGCTCGAATATTTCAGCATCGAGCAAGAACCGCTGGTGCGCGGACATATCGTCTGGGCGATCGGCCGCCTTGGCTCCGAGGAGCAGATCGAAAGGCTGGAAGGGCTCGGCGTCAATGAGGCTGAGCCATTTGTAGTCGATGAGTTGAAGCAGGTCCGATTGGAAATGGTCTGACCGTACGGTTAAATTGGTGAAATATTTGAAAGTTCGGGGGAGCGCTCACTACGGTGGTCCACAGGTAGTCAGTGATCAGCAAAACTAAATTCACCAAACTCAGCGGCCAGGAGGCCACGATGACGACTGAACGAGTATTTAAATCCACAGGTGCAGAAGGACTCAATTTCGATCTTTTCCCCATGAAATTATGGCAAAAGGCGAAAAAATTGGGCATCTGGGACCCGCGAGATATCGACTTTACCCAGGACCGACTCGACTGGCAGGGGTTTGACGAAGAGGAGCAAGAGGTATTGCTCCATCTGACCTCTCTTTTTCTGGGCGGGGAAGAGTCGGTGACCCTCGATCTTTTACCATTGATCGCGACGATCGCTCGCGAGGAGAGATTGGAAGAAGAGATGTATCTGACGTCCTTTTTGTGGGAGGAGGCCAAGCATGTTGAGGCCTTTCGACTCTTTCTGGACAAAAAAAAAAAAAAAAAAACGGATCTCTCCCGATTCCACGGGCCAAGTTA
>SKNI01000737.1 GCA_007120615.1 Myxococcales bacterium
AAGCGGGCAAGGTCATGCTCCGCGTTAAAAAACACCTTCACTCCCACTTTACGGAGCTCGAAGACATCCTCATTCAGATCGAGCCCCATAAGCCCGTTCATTATGAGGACGTCCCCGAGAATCTCGTCTGATTAATTTCCTACCCGGGTCAACGCTCCATTGACGCTGATCGAGCAATCCAAAGAATCGGTCTCGGCAGTCCCGGAGGCGTTGGTCGTCATGGATTCACCGGACCGGGTAAACGTCCACGATGTCCAGTGATTCTTCGTCCCTTCATCGGAAGTGCAGGTCTGGCTCCCGGCGAGGTTTGCTACATCTCCAGTAACATCGAATCTTAGATTGCAGGTACCCGACATGACCAGATCAGACGACGAACCTCGAATAAAAGACTCATTGCCACGAAGGGTGTGGTTTTCGGTTATACTTCCACAAGTAAAAACGAAACTACTCCCGCTATCCCAACTCCAGACCCCCGTATAAGCCTCGGCTGAATCCTCGAATCCGCATCCCGCCAGAAGGTAAATACCGGCACATAAAATCATCATTAGAAATAAACGCATCGCAATTCTCCTCTTTTTGGTACTTCTCCAATAAAATTAGGAACGGCAGCGAGGAGCTGCGCCACAGAGAACTACGTCAAGGAAAACTACAATATCCGTGGCCACTTACTTCCACTCGTACTGCTCGTTCGACCTTTCCCACCACTACTACTTTTCGGTGAAGTGCCTGCAGGATAATACGGCCGACGCCCGGCGGGCAAGCCCTTTTTGCTCCCGGATAGGCTCCAAGTTGATCGGTAGAACGAGATTGAAAAGGAGCGCGGACGACGCCGTCTGTTCATGGGACACATCGGTAGTACGTACTGATAGCGCGTCTGTTGGGTCGGCGCGCTGTGGGTTCGCGTCGGTCTGATCCCCCAGGCAAGCCTGGGGGTTGGGCATAGTTGGGCTACGCAGAAGGCGCAGAGAACCGTAGGAGTGCTCGAGCGGGAGTTCCAGACGGTGCTTGGCGAAGACAGCTACACCGCCCTTCGCGGTGGGTTGAGCCAGCTCCTTTCAGCCCTTAGCGAGCCTGCTAAGGCACCCTGCCAGGACGAAACTCGATCACCTCACCGTCAAAACCGATGACCTCCCGATCGGCAGAAGCCTCCAGGATCTCGTCCAGGGGCGATTGCGACGAAACCTGATTGGCCTCGTCCGACACGGTGGGTGCGACCTGGCGAAGACCGTTTGCCTTTTGCTCGGGAAGTTCAAACTCCACTTCATTGCTAAAGAGGGCGGTCATGAGATCGTGACGCTGCTCCGGAGGCCATCCCGGCGGGTTATCAATGCGAAGAACAGACGTATCGAGCCATACCAGGTCCTGGTCTTCACCGTAAGAAGCGACCCCTAGCGGAACCAGCAGATGATCGATGATGTCCTTAACCCACTCCTCAAATCGCGGTTGATGGCGCTGATCCATCATAAAACTCGCCCGTTGAAAGGGCAGATATATCGCCGCCGGCTGCTGCTCCAATACCAGGCCGAGTTGAGAAAACATCGAGAGCCCCGCCACCGACTGCAAAACCCCCACCAGCCCTTTCACCGAGTAGAAGCGTTCTCTGTCGAGAAGACTCAATAAATCGAGCCAGGTCAGCTTCGTCATCAACACGAACGCCGTGGTCACGCCGGCTTCGTAGAGCACGACCTCTTCCGGCCCGGTTCCCGACTCCCGCAACCATCCTCCACCGGTGGTCGTGGACTCCACGCCTTCTAATTCCATCCACAGCGGCACCCAGTCGCCGTTTTTTTTCAACGCCTTCATCGCCCTTCGTCGCCAGGGGTCATCGAGGCCGACCGCCTCCCCGAGATGAGCGTCGGCGAGGCTTGCGCCGTATCCCATGCACCACTCTCGAAGCCCTTCGCGCTGAAATTGATCGCGAGAAAGATTTAACAGACTCGGCGCCTCGATACCGGGAGCGACCTCCCCGGTGGGCTCGGCCCAGAGAACCCGAAACTCCTGTGCCAGCTCCCACCAGTCTTCCCACTGCGGTGGTTGGTCTCCTTGATAACTCGCAGCCAGCTTGTCCCGGGTTTCGGAGGTAAGCCCTCCGGAATCCCAGTGAAGCTCTTCACATAAAAACCACTTCAGCACCGCCTGAAGGCCAACGGGAGGCTTTCCATTTTTTCGCCCCATTCCCGTTTGCTCGACGACCTCTTCAGCTTGAGCGGCCCACTCCATCAACCACTGGCGACCGAGCTGCCAGAGTCCCGACCACAACTCCTCGGGCACAGCGACCATGGGATAGTCCATCCCCTCCAACTCCAGTCGAAAGAGAACGCCCAGATCCGTTAAGGTCTCGGCGATCTCTCGCTGTTGCCGCCGCTCGGAGAGTCGCATCAGGGGTACGACATTATCACTCTCCTGGCCGTTTGCTTCGACATCCACTCCAAAGACCTGCTGCCAGTAGCAAACCCCTCCGAGCTCCATCACCATCATGGCGTCGCCTATCCAGTCGGGATCGGGCAACGCCTCCAGCAGTTCCATGACCATATCTTCGCGGGCGAAATGATCGCAGATCCGAAGGATTTGCTCCACTTTGGAGCCCTC
>SKNI01000490.1 GCA_007120615.1 Myxococcales bacterium
AACACGATCGACAACTCGAAGAAGCCCAGGGCGACGACGGCGACCAGGCTGAGGACCTCGAAAGCGCCAGCCCGGAACCGACCCAGCCGGCTACTCAACAACGGCGACAACCCAGACCCAGACCGCAACAACGTCCTCCTCGTCAGGACGATTCCTCTATCTCCGGCTCCGACGATCCTGAAGACGGCGAGCAGGAGCGACGACCTCAGCCTCTTCCTTTTTAGCCCGTTTGTCCCCACGGAGAGTCATATGCAAAGAAGTTCTCTTCCGTCTTTCTCGGCCATTATCTGTTTTCTGCTCTTGGTGCCCACCTTAGCCCAGGCCGAGGGCGACGCCTACGAGACCATGCTCGATCTCAGCGATGAGGCGACCGAATTTGTTCTAGAGGGTAACTTCGAATTGGGAGCGGTAACCTTTCGCCAGGCCTACCAATCTTATGCCGATCCGATCCTCTTGCGAAACGAAATGATCGCCTGGTACCGAGCCGAGGATTGCCAGAACGCTCTCACCCCCGCTCGCGCATTCCTCAACACCGATGAGGCTGAGCCGCAGGACCGCAAAGATGTGCAGACCGTCCAGCGAGAATGCCACCTGCGCCTGGCCGAAGAAGCTTTCGATGAAGAGCACCAACTTCTGGCCGCGTTCCATCTCGATTCGGTCTCCCCTTTGATTGACGACGAGAGCGAAGAAAAATACCGAGAACTGCGAAAAAGACTCGATCAGCGTACTACCACGGCCCAGACCGCTGCCGGGGCCGAACCGGTGGGCCTTGGCTTCTCCCGCCGCGACCTCGGCTGGCTCCAGGTGACCGCCGGCGTCGCCTCCATCGGAGTCGGCCTTGCCATGCACACCGTCGCGCTTGACCGACAGGCTCAACTGGCTCAACTTTCAAACTCCGATGCCCCCACCGACGCCATCATCTTGCAGCGGCGTCAAGAAGACTGGGGTTCTTATCAGCGCACCACCCGCTGGGCCGTTCCCGCTCTTTACGGTCTGGGCGGAGTCGCCCTGGGCTCGGGAATCTACTTTCTTCTCCGTGGGGACACCGCACCTGATACCTCCTTCGCTCTTACTCCCGGTCTCTCACCTCAGCGGGTCGGACTGGACTTCTCCGCTCGGTTCTAATCTCTATGACTGATCTGCAAACACGCTTTCTCATCGTCGGCGCCGGAATGACCGGGCTGGCTTTCGCTAACTTCATCGACCACGACGACTTTCTGGTCATCGAGCGCGAAGATGAGATCGGGGGCTGGTGCAAGACCGAGCGCCGCGATGGGTTCGTCTGGGACTATTCGGGCCACTTCTTTCACTTCAAACATCCCGATATTGAAGCCTATCTCCGTGAACGGATGCCCGACGAAAAAATCGTCACCGTCGAGAAAAACTCTCTGATCTATCTCGACGGTCATCACGTTGATTTTCCCTTCCAAAAAAATATTCATCAGCTCCCCAGAGAGCGCTTCGTTGATTGCCTCTACGATCTCTACTTTCGTGACGAAAGTGCGGGGAAGGCCGATTCCAATTCTTTTAAAGGAATGCTCTACGAAAAATTCGGGCGAGCCATCAGTGAACTTTTTCTGATCCCTTATAACGAAAAACTCTACGCCTGCGATCTCGAAGATCTCGACCGTGAGGCCATGGGGCGTTTCTTCCCCTATGCCGACATCGAAGAGATCATTCGCAATATGCGTCGCCCCGATAACACCTCTTATAATGCTACCTTCACCTATCCTTTGGGCGGCGCAATTCGGTACGTAGAAGCCCTGGCCCGGGATGTCCCAGACGACCGAATCCTACTCTCCGATGGCGTCCAAAGCATCGACCCCAACAAACGAGTCGCCACCCTGGAAAGTGGTCGAACCGTCTCCTACAATCACCTGATCTCCTCGGCCCCCTTTGATCGCCTCCTGAAGATGACGTCTTTGCCTCATGACCCTTCGGTCTTTACCTCCAATAAGGTCCTGGTCTTTAATCTGGGCTTTGATCGAAAAGGTCCTCCCGGAGTTCACTGGATCTATTTTCCAGAGCGAGACCTCTCATTTTATCGGGTCGGCTTCTACGACAATATTATGGGTGCCGATCGCATGAGTCTTTACGTTGAAATCGGCCTGCCCACCGATGCTCCAATCGATGTGGACAGCGCCCGAAACCAGGTCCTTCGCGACCTCGCCACCGTGGGGATTGTCGATGAGCATCAACTCCTGGCCCACCACGACGTGGTCCTCGATCCGGCCTACGTTCACATCACCGATGACTCCCGCCGCTCCCATGACCTTCTCTCACAGACCCTCAACTGCGCCGGCATCTACTCCGTGGGACGATACGGCGGCTGGACCTATTGCTCCATCGAGGACAATATCCTGGAAGCTCGCCAGCTGGCGAACCACTTCAATCGTCTGACCCACCTCACCGGCTAGTTCGGCCCGCCGGGAGTGCCTACGGAACCCCAAAGGGCTGCACTAAACCAGATTTACTTTCGAAACCTTAAGAATTGGGCAAAGTGAGGTTGGATGGATGTTCGTTTTTCCGATCGACAGCCAGCATCGCTACCTGGAGAGAGGAAAAGCGGGCAGACGCCG
>SKNI01000562.1 GCA_007120615.1 Myxococcales bacterium
GCGCGGGCGGAGAGGCCTTCGAAGACGGCGTCTTCATTATCGTCGAAGTGGTTGCAGTGGGACCAGGCCCAGCTATGCCCGGCGATTTTTGATCCCTGAATATGGCCCACCATTCCGGTGGCATTTTGGAAGTCAATAATTTGGTTGTCGCAGGTGACCCGGCCGCTGACTCGGAGATCCATAAAGCAGTCGTCATAGGTGCTCCTGGCGAGCCCAAACTTTTGGAGAGAAGGGGGGATATAGCGAAAGCTCTTTCCCGAATCTTTCCAGTTCAGATCCCAGGAGATGGGGCCGGCGGTGCCGAGCGCATTGGCGTCGTCGAGGTGCGCATCGCCGACTCGAAAGACGGCATGTCGGCCCTCAAATCGCATCGCCTTGCCCAGGGCGTTTTTCGGCCGGTTGTGAAGGGTGACCGGGCCTGAGGGTTGAACTTCGTCGAGCCACCAGCGCTCTTTACCGGCGCGAATGCCGTCTTTTCCGAAGAATACCGCCCAGGCCGATGCCGCTTCCACGGCTCCGTCGAGCGTCTTGTAGCGAAACCAGAGGGCTTGATCGTCGGGAAGGTCGACCTTTCCGTACCAGACTTCATAATGAGGGCCGGTGCCTCGGTAGACGCGGTCGAACCCCCCGAATTTTGAGTCGCTGACGGCTTTCATAATCATACCCTGGTTGGTGGAAAGTTCAGACTCGCGCTTGAGAATATGCTGTGTTAGTGTTTACTTACTTAGCGGCTATTTATCAAGACCTGTGAGGCAAGTATGGCGGAACGACTTAATTTAGTCACTGGTGCCACGGGCTTCTCCGGCGCCTATGTCGTGCGAAATCTTCTGCGACGGGGAGAGCGGGTCATCGGCACCGATCTGGCGTCGATGCTGAATAATGAGGACAACCGGAAGGCTTTCGAGTCGGTGGGATTGGATTTTTCTCACCCCAACCTGACGCTGATCGCCTCGGACCTGCTCGATCCGGAGTCGCTGAAAGCGCTCTTTGAGGAGGATGTGACCCATGTATTTCATACGGCCTCGCTCTACGATTATAGCGCGAGTTACGAGGTTCTTCGGCGGGTGAATGTGGACGGGACTCGAAATCTTCTGGAGCTTGCGATTGAAGCTCCGAAGCTGGAGCGTTTTATTCACTGGTCGACCTGCGGGGTGTTTGGAAAACCCTATACTGCGGCCGACGGAGAGAAGGTCAATATTCCGTTTCACGAGTCCTGCTCTTCACCGAAGACCTCCGCAGGCGATGCGACGGCGCCCGACGGGACTCATCTGGTCAATGATTATTCGGTCTCCAAGTGGGAGCAGGAGAAGATGGTCTGGCGGATGATGGAAGAGTACGATTTGCCGGTGACCGTGGTACGGCCGGCGCCGATTTACGGGCCCGGAAGTAGCTACGGGCACGGGGGGATCATTCTGGCGATTGCGCTGGGGCTGGTGCCGGCGATTCCTTCGGACTCCAAAAATTATATCACCACCTCCGTGCACGTCGACGATGTGGCTCGGTTTGCGATTTTTGCTTCCGATCGTGATGAGCTTATCGGCGAGGATTTTAATGTGGTCGATAATAGCATCGTCTCCTATCACGAGTTCTTGCATTATATCGCGCTACTGACAGGTCGAAGGATGCGCGATATCCCGCTGGTACCGATCAAGGCGCTCTACCCGATCATGGCAAAAGCTGCCGCGGCGTGGACCTTCTTACAGCGCAGATTCGGGATCCCCAGAGTTCGGGTATTTGAGATTCAGTCCGCCGAGTATATCAGCTCCAGCTATTGGCTGAGCAATCGCAAGACCCAGGAGGTTGGGTTTGAGTATCGGTATCCCGAGATACGGGAAGGTCTAAAAGATACGGTAGCCTGGTACCGGGAGATGGGCTGGCTCACCGATAAGGCCCGCACCTTTATGACGGGTGGGACGGCTAAGAGCAGTTAGATGCCATCTGAATAGGAGATGGGGGACAACCAAGGGCAGCACGAAAAGGAGGAATTGGATGACGACGATTCGAGATAAGAAGATTCTGATTACCGGTGCGGCTCATGGGATGGGCAAGCTGATGGCCTTTGCGTTTGCCAGGCGTGGGGGGCAGATGATTCTGGTGGACGTCGATGAGGCTGGGCTGGCCGATGTCGAGGCGGGTCTGGAGGCGACGGGGAAGGTGGCGCTGTCGGTGGTCTGTGACCTGTCGAAGCGCGAGGAGATTGCGAAGCTGCGAGAAGAGGTCACCGAGACGGTCGGTCGCATCGACATTCTGGTGAATAACGCCGGGGTGGTGACGGCGGGGCCTCTAGAAGAGATCAGCGATGAGCGCGACCAGTTGATGATGGACGTCAATATGGGCGCTGTGCATTGGATGACGAAGGCATTTATGCCGGATCTTAAAGCGGGCGACGACACCCATCTGATTCAACTGGCCAGCGCCGCGGGACTTGTGGGAGTGCCGGGGCAGGTCGTGTATTGCGCAAGCAAATGGTTTGTCGTGGGCTTTAGCGAAGCTATTCGCCTGGAGCTTAAAGAGGGAGGCTACGATCACGTGGGGATAAGCGTGATCTGTCCAAGTTTCGTGGATACGGGGATGTTTGA
>SKNI01000265.1 GCA_007120615.1 Myxococcales bacterium
GGCGGCTGGCAAAACGAAGCCATCGGCGATCTCGAGCTTGGACAACCGGAAGCAGAAGTCCGTTTCTCCCTGGGAGATCCCACCGAGACGGGCGACGAACAATTTCAGGGCGCCGACGGACTATACGTCCAACAGCTCACCTACGACGATCTGGGCATCGAATTGTGGATGCACTCCGAAGAAGAGGGCGCTCCCAAAGAGGTCGCCTCCATCACCATCTCCGAGCCCTCCGATCTGACCACCAAGAAAGGAATCCGCATCGGCTCCACCGAAGCCGAAGTCCAGGAGGCCTACGAATCCCTCCACAACGAAGAAGAGAGCGAGCCGGGGACCACCTTCGTCGCAGGCTCCATCTACGGCGGACTCATCTTCACCTTCGAAGACGACAAGGTCACCTCGATCTTCCTCGGCGCATCGGCGGAATAAGACTCGCCCTCTGTACCTTCTCCAACCTTCCTTGTATGCTCCCCGACCGAATATTGATTTTATGTTGGAGAATGATTCATGGCGTCAGATGTTACCCCCACCCAACCCATCGCCATCGTCGGTGTCAGCGCACTTTTCCCCGACTCCATCAACGCCGGCGGATTCTGGCAAAATATCCTCGACGGTCGCGATCTGATCACCGACGTCCCCCCGTCGCACTGGCTCATCGACGACTACTTCGATCCCGACCCGGGCGACGCCGATAAGACCTATTGTAAGCGGGGCGGATTTCTACCGGACGTCGATTTCGATCCGGTAGCCTTTGGGATTCCCCCCAATGTCATCCCCGCCACCGACACCACCCAACTTCTGGCGCTCATCGTAGCTCGCCAGGTTTTGACCGATGCCTTCTCCAGTCAATTCGAGACCATGGATAAGGAGAAGATGAGCATCATCCTCGGGGTCACCGCCGGCCAGGAACTCCTCCTTCAGGCCGCCTCCCGACTCCAGCGTCCCCAGTGGCTCGCCGCCCTTCGTGAAGAGGGAGTTGCCGAGCCCGAAGCCCAGAAGATCTGCGATCGCATCGCCGACAAATATACCCCCTGGCAGGAGAGTACTTTTCCCGGACTCCTCGGAAATGTCGTCGCCGGCCGCATCGCTAACCGCTTCGACCTGGGCGGGACCAATTGTGTTACCGACGCCGCCTGCGCCTCCTCGCTCTCGGCCCTTTCCATGGGGATCAACGAGCTCTATCTTGGCCACTCCGACGTGGTCATCACCGGCGGCGTGGACTGCTTCAACGATATCTTCATGTATATGTGCTTCACCAAGACCCCGGCCCTCTCCCGAAGCGGCGACTGCCGCCCCTTCGCCGACGGCGCCGACGGCACCCTGATGGGCGAAGGCATGGGCATGTTCGCCTTAAAGCGCCTCAAAGACGCCGAAGAGGACGGCGATCAGATCTACTCCGTCATCAAAGGAATGGGGTCCTCTTCCGACGGGCGCTCCCTTTCGGTCTACGCACCTCTTCCCGAAGGACAGGCCAAGGCCCTGACCCGGGCTCACGAAAGAGCCGGCGTCACCGCTGATACCGTCGAACTCGTTGAAGCCCACGGAACGGCCACTAAAGCCGGTGACGTAGCTGAATTTCAGGGACTAAAACACGCCTTCTCCGACCCCGCCTTCTCTGACCCAGAGAGCGCCAACAAACCCTGGTGCGCTCTGGGCTCGGTGAAGAGTCAGATCGGCCACACCAAGGCCGCCGCCGGCGCCGCCGGACTTTTCAAAGTCGTCATGGGCCTACACCACCGCACACTACCCCCGACCATCAAAGTGGGCCGCCCCAACCCGAAACTTCTCGTCGAAGACAGCCCCTTTTATATCAACTCCCAGGCCCGACCCTGGATCCGGGGCTCCGACCATCCCCGCCGGGCAGGCCTCAGCTCCTTTGGCTTCGGCGGAAGTAACTTCCACGTCGTCCTCGAAGAATATACGGGCCCCGGAAAGCGCCCCGCCCGTTCCCGAACCCTGCCCGCCGAGGTCCTGGTATTCTCCGCTGACTCCGGTGAAGCGCTTCAACAGAAATTACAGGCGGTCCTCGACGAACTCACGGAACTACCGGAGCGTCACGAAGAGCGGCGCGAACTGCTCTCTTTTCTGGCCCACCAGAGCCAGAGTGAATTCGACGCCGACGCGGACCACCGCTTCACCCTGACCGCCACAGACCTTGGAGATCTCGGAAAGAAACTCTCCACGGCCACCTCGAAACTCTCCGACGGCGACGACGAATTCTCGCTTCCCACCGGTGCTTTTTACCGAAACGCCACTCGAAGCCACCAGAAGATCGGATTTCTCTTCCCCGGACAGGGAAGCCAATACGTCAATATGGGCGCCGACCGGGCGATGACCTTCGACCGAGCCCGCGCAGTCTGGGACGAAGCCGCAGATCTCGACTTTCCGCTTCATCGAACCGTATTTCCTCCGCCGGCCTTTGACGACGAAACAAAAGAGGCTCAGAAAAAAGAGCTCACCAAAACCGAATGGGCACAGCCGGCCATCGGCGCCGAAAGTTGCGCCCAACTGGCTCTTCTGGACGCGCTGGGACTCCAACCGGACGCCCTCGGCGGCCACTCCTTCGGCGAAATCACAGCCCTTCACGCCGCCGGCGTATACGACCGCCAGACCATGCTCCGAATCGCCCGAAAGCGCGGCGAATTGATGGCCCAGGCTGCCCGGTCCACCACCGGCGCCATGACCGCCGTTCGCACCTCTGCACAGAACCTGGCACCGTTGATCGAGGACGAAAATATCGTCATCGCAAACGACAACAGCCCCACTCAAGTCGTGATCTCCGGGGCCATCGATGAGATCGAAACGATCGAAGCTCGACTCGACGAGGAGCTTCTGGCCTACGCGCGACTCCCGGTGGCCACCGCCTTTCATTCTCCCATCGTCGCCGAAGCCACCGCCCCCTTTTCCGACTTCTTATACGGTCTCGATCTCGACGAGCCCAGGGTGCCGGTCTACGCCAACACCACGGCCAAACCCTACGCCTCTGACGCCGATTCGATTCGAGAAAACCTGACCGAACAGATCGAAAATCCCGTCCGCTTCGTCGAGATGATCCAGAAAATGTACGACGACGGCGTTCGAACCTTCATCGAGGTCGGCCCCGGAGGTGTCCTCTCGGGGCTCGTCTCCCGATGTCTTCACAATCAGGACCACCAGACCGTCACCCTGGACAACCGCTCCAAAAACGGCGTCCAGACCCTTTCGTTGGCCCTGGCCAACTTGAGTTCCCTCGGTCTGAGCCTGGACTACTCCACGCTCTGGGAGGGCTACGCCGAACCCGAAGATCCACGCCTTCGTCAGCGCTCCAAATTCACCGTCAAACTCAACGGCGCCAACTTCGACCGCCCCTATCCACCGGCCGGCGGCTCCAAAGACGTGCCACCTCCAAATCCTCCTGCCTCTTCTCCTCAACCGTACACAAACGGCGGGCTCAACCACGGACCAACCATGAGTACCCAGAACAAGAATCCGAATTCCGCGACCAACGGGCACGTAACCAACGGGCACGCAACCAACGGCCACGCTCCTGACAAGCAAGCCCACGGGCACGCTGCCACACAGCAGCAGCCGCCCCAGCAGCAGCAACAACAGGCGGGACCAGGCGGCCCTGCAGACCCCGCCGCCGCCCACGCTTTCGCCGCCTACCAGCGTTCCATGGCCGAAAGCCACATGGCCTATCTTCGCCTCATGGAAGAATCCGTCGCCCAGGCCCAGATGGCCTATATGCAGGCCATGGAGACCTCCTTTCGACAATGGTGCGCCGGCGGCCAGGCGACTCCCGTCCAGCCTCAACCGCCCCTGCAAAACCACCCGGCCCCGCGACCCGCAAACGGCGCCATAAACGGGTTCACAAACGGTGCCCACCACCCCTATTCACCGCCCACACAGCAGGTACCTGGCACCGTTCAGAACGGCGCCCCGAACCACCCGCAACCCTACTATTCATCGCCTTCTCCGGCCCCTTACCAAAATGGCGCCACCCACGCCCCGCAGGTACCTGGCACCGTTCAGAACGGCACCCCGAACCACCCGCAGACCCACTATTCATCACCCTCTCCGGCCCCCCACATAAATGGCGCCCCGACCTCCCCGCAGGTACCTGGCACCGTAACTTCGCCCCCCGAATCGGGACCGGATATCACCACCGTAATGCTCTCCGTAGTCGCCGAGAAAACGGGCTATCCCACCGAGATGCTCGACGCCTCCATGGCGCTGGAAGCAGACCTCGGAATCGACTCCATCAAGCGAGTTGAAATTCTCTCCGCCGTGCAGGAAGAAGTCCCCGCGCTTCCCGAACTAGACCCCGGCGAGATGGCTACGTTGAAGACGCTCGGCGAGATTACTGAGTATCTTGATGGACTGGCTGGTTCTGGCTCGTCGGCAACCAATTCGTCGACAACCAATGGCACCGCACTAAATAGCACACCGAGCGCCGAACCTTCACCGCCCAGCGCATCGCCGCCTCAAGACCTGAGCACCATCTTTATGGCCGTGGTCGCCGAGAAGACCGGCTATCCCACGGAGATGCTCGACACCTCGATGGCGCTAGAAGCAGATCTTGGAATCGACTCCATCAAACGAGTCGAAATCCTCTCCGCTGTTCAGGACCAGGTTCCTTCGCTCCCCGAACTCGACCCCACCGCCATGGCCACCTTGAAAACCGTCGGCGAAATCGTCGGCTACCTCGAGGGTTTCGACACCCCCCAGGGAGGTAGCCGCCTGGGAAAGCCTGAACCGTCGCCGGCAGCACCCACCATTCCTGCGCGCTTCGTGCCGCAATTGGTGGAAGCTCCGGCGGCGGGACTCAACCTCTTGACCGCTTCGCCCATCACCATCATCGACGATGAAACCGGCGTCGGCGCCGCCCTGGTGCGCATTCTGGCCAAACGTGGCTACGCGGCATCTCTCAGCGACGACGCCGATCAGGCGCCCCAGATCATCGACCTCCGAGGACTCCGGGACCTAAGCTCCATCGACGACGCACTCGCCGTCCAGCGCGACGCTTTTCACACCGCCCGCTCTATCGCCGGCAGCTCTGGCGGACCGGTACAAACTTACGTCATCGCCTGGAATACGGGCGGAACCTTCGGCCTCAAACAAGACCCTGGCACCACGCAGAACCCCGCCCAATCCTGGATAGGCGGACTCGCCGGACTCGCCAAGACCGCCAACCTCGAATGGCCCGATGCCACCGTCAAAGCCCTCGACCTGGCCACCCCTGAGGCAAAGAAAGCGGCCGAACAGAAGAAAGCACAGGCCACGCTGATCGCCGACGAATTGACCGATGGCGGCCCCGAAGTAGAAGTCGCCTTCGACCCATCGGGCGCCCGCTACACCATCCACTCCGTTCGACAAGAACTGGATCTCACAGACCCGAAACTCTCCATCGACGACAGCGACATCGTCGTCGCCTCCGGTGGTGCCCGCGGCGTCACAGCCCGCTGCCTCATCGAGCTGGCCCGACGCGCCCAACCGACCATCGTACTCCTCGGGCGCTCTCCTCTTCAAAACGAACCGCCCTCCTGCAAGACTGCCACAACCGACGCCCAGATCAAGCGGGCACTTCTCAAAGACGCCGTGGCCGAAGATCGCAAAGTCACCCCCGCCGAATTGGGTAAAAAAGCGTCAAACATCCTGAAATCTCGAGAAGTCCGCGCCACCATCGACGCCATCAAAGAAGCTGGCTCCCAGGTTCGCTACGCCACCGCCGACGTTCGCGACCGCGACGCGCTCCGAGCCGCCCTCAAAGAAGTCCGAACCGACTTCGGAAGCCCCACCGTCATCGTCCACGCCGCCGGTGTACTGGCCGACAAGCGCATCCAAGAGAAGACCGACGACCAATTCGACTTCGTCTTCGACACCAAAGTCGACGGACTTCGCTCCCTTCTGGAAGTCACCGCCGACGACCCCATCAAAGCACTTTGCCTTTTCTCATCGGTCGCCGCTCGCACCGGAAATATCGGCCAGGTCGACTACTCCATGGCCAACGAAACCCTCAACAAAGTCGCTTACGCCGAAGCCGGCCGCCGCGGGATATTCGCCCGCTCCCTTAACTGGGGCCCCTGGGACGGCGGCATGGTGGACGACTCCTTGCGCGCCCACTTCGAATCGCGAGGCGTCTCGCTTATCGACCTCCACGGCGGCGCCATCGCCTTCTGCAACGAATTCACCTCGGGCAACTCAAACACCACCGAAGTCGTCCTCGGCGACGGGCTCCCCGAAGCCTCCGACAACACGCGGGCCCTGATCGCCATCGACGCCATCTCCCACCCGTACTTGAGCGGCCACACCATCGACGGAAACGTCGTCTTGCCGGCCACCTTCGTCCTCCACAACCTCACGCGCCTCGCCATAAGCGCCCGACCCGGCCTCCACCTTCAGAAAATCCGCGACTTCCGAGTACTCAAAGGCATCACCCTCGAAGGCTTCGACGACGTCTCCAAAAGCCACCGCTTCGTCGCCGTCGCCCACCCGTCGCCCGCCGACAAGACAAGCCTGACGCTCCAACTCCAGAACCTCGACGGTGCCGCACATTATAGCGCCACCGCCGAATTCGGCCCGGAAACACCCACCGTCGAACCTCTCGATACCCCAGAAGAGTTCGGCAAAACCCGCTGGGACGCCGACACGGTCTACGAATATTACCTCTTTCACTCCGAAGACTTTAAGGTCCTCACCGAAATCGAAGGCCTGGGCCATACCATCGCCCGCGCCATTTTGAACGACTCCACCCCCGCCGTCCTCCTCGACGCCGGACTCCAACTGGCATTGGTGCAGGGAATCGCCCACGACGGACGCTCCAATCTGCCCACCGCTCTGGCCACGTTCACCGACCTCGGCGTCTCCAGCCCCGAGACGCCCGTCGAACTCATCACTCACACCCGCGAAATCTCCGCCCACAAGACCGTCACGGACATCGATTTTCGCGACGCCACGGGCAGCACTATCTTCGCCATTCGAGGACTGGAAATGTTCTTTCGCGGCGAGTCCCTGACATGAGCCATCCCGACCCGATTGCCATTATTTCGCGCGCCTGTATCTTCCCAAAATCACTTTCTCCACAGAGCCTGTGGAAAAACCTGTTGGAAGGTCGCGATCTCCTCACTCCACCTGACCCTCGGCGATGGCGCACCGACCCCGGCCAGGCCATGGACCGGGAGGGCTGGAATAACCCCGGCGGATACGTCGACGGATTCGACGAGATCTTCGATCCCGAAGCCCTCCACCTGGCCCCCGACTTATTGCAGGCTTTAGATCCGCTCTATTTGTGGGTTCTTCACACGGCGGACATCGCCTATCGCCAGATAAAGCGCCGGGAAGAGGGCAATCTATCCATCCTCCTGGGGAATCTATCCCTCCCCTCCGAAGGGCTCGCCAGATGGACCGAGTCGGTCTGGCAGAACACCGAAAAGCCCCATCGATTCAACCGATTTATGAGCGGTCTCCCCGCCCATCTCATCGGCCCGGCCCTCAACCGAGAAGCCGACGCGTTCTCCCTGGATGCTGCCTGTGCATCGTCACTTTACGCCATAAAATTGGGCTGTGAAAAACTTCGCCAAAATCGCGCCGATATCGTACTCGCCGGGGCCGTAAACCGCGCCGACCCCCTCTTTTTGAACATCGGATTTCAGGCCCTCCAGGCCCTCAGTCCCACCGGCCAAAGTCGCCCTTTTCACCGCGACGCTGACGGACTCGTCCCCACCGAAGGAGCAGCCTTTATCGCTCTGAAAAGACTGGACGACGCCATCCACTGCGAAGACCAGATCCTCGGCGTCATCCACGACGCCGGACTCTCCAACGACGGCCGCTCCGACGGACTCCTTGTCCCGGCGTCCAGCGGCCAGATCCGCTCGATTCAAAGCGCTTACACCCGCGCCGCCGTTAACCCCGAAGACATCACCTATATCGAATGCCACGCCACGGGCACCTCCGTCGGCGACGGCCGCGAAGTTGAAAGTCTTCAGGAAATCTTCGCTCCTCAAGGTTCCGGACGAAACCGAGGCGAAAAGATCCCCATCGGCTCCCATAAATCCAATATGGGCCATGCCATCACCGCCGCCGGAATGGCGGGGCTCCTCAAGATCCTCGGCGCCTTCGAGGAAGAGACCCTCCCACCGACGATTCACTGCGACGACCCCATCGACGTTCTCAAAGACTCCCCATTTCGGGTCCTCACAAAAGCAGAACCCTGGAACGCCCCACGCCGAATCGCCGCCATCTCCGCCTTTGGCTTCGGCGGCAATAATAGCCACCTCATCGTCGAAGAGTGGCGCGGCGACCGAAAGACCTTCCCCGCCGCAGAGCTCACCAGCGAAGAGCCACCGGAGGTCGCCGTCGTCGGCATTGGCATCATCAGCGGCGTCGCCAAAACCACCGAGGAGTTCCAGCGTTTTCTACTCTCCTCGAACGAAAACGCCCCGAACGAAAACGCCCAGGACTGGCCTCTAGACGAGATCAAAATCCCCCTCGACGGACTCCGCTTTCCCCCGCGAGACCTGGCCGAGAGCCTTCCCCAGCAACTGGCCATTCTCCGGGCCTCCACCGATGCCCTCTCGACGCTGAACCTCGACGGCCTCCACCGCGAAAAAACGGGCGTCTTCATCGGCATGCAGACCGACCCCGATATCGTCCGCCACGGCCTCCGGGCGCGGCTCGACGAGACGAAATTCGACCGCGACGCTGTCGCCCAACCCCTCACAGCCGCCACCGTCGTCGGCGCGCTGCCCAATATCGTCGCCAATCGCATCAACTCCCACTTCGACTTCGGCGGCTACTCCTTTGCCACCTCCGCCGAGGAGCACTCCGGCGACGTCGCCCTCATCGAAGCCACCGAGGCCATCCAACGAGGCGACCTCCAATCCGCCATCGTCGGCGCCGTCGAGATGACCACCGACATCGCCAACGCCGCCGCCCAGGACCCCGAGAGCCGAACGCCGCATACGGATGCCGCCGTCGTCCTGGTTCTCAAAAACAAGACCCTGGCACTGGAATGTGGCGACTCCATTTTGGCCACCATCACCGACCCGGGCCGCCCGAAACACCTCGTTCCAACCGACACCACACAGCCGTCGGCCACCATCGAAACCCCCGACGCCCACAGCGCCACCGGTCTTCTTCGAATCGCCGCCGCCATTGCCGTCCCTGAATTCGCCCTTCCCCGACACTACACCGACAACTCCCCGGTCGCCGGCTACCGCACCGAAGCCCGCGTAGAGAACCGCGCGCTTCAGGCTCCCACTCGCACCACTACATTTCACCGAACACCGCGCCCGGTCCTGCTCGACGCTCCCAGAATCCACACCGTCAAACACCGGGGCCGCCGAGCCACCATCGTAGCCGTCACCGACGACGAGTTCTCCGAAAAACTGGCCCGATTCAAGGCCCATCTCCACACCGGAGCGTCCCCCGGAGAGGGCGTCTTTCCTTTTGGAGCCGAAGTTACCGAAGGGGAGACGGGCCAGATAGCCCAGGTCTTTACCGGCGCTGCTGCTGCCTACCCCGGCATGGGACGCGCCACAATGCTTGGCTTTCCCGAACTCATCGAAGACCTCTCCAGCCGCTTTACTAATATCGAAAAAGCCACCCGCTGGATGTGCCATCCCGACACCCAGGCCCCGCCGACCCCGCTGGATAAGCTCTTCGCCTCCAGCGTCCTAAGCCAGCTCCACAACGACCTCCTCACCAACGTCCTGGGCGTTGAATTCGACGCCGCCATCGGCTTCAGCAGCGGCGAAACCAACGCCCTCTTCGCCACCGGCGTCTGGCGAGACTTCGACGACCTCCTCAACGATTTCGAAGAGAGCGGCGCGTTCACCCGCTATCTGGGCGGCTCCTTCGACATTCTCCACCAGGCCTGGGAAGGGTACCTGGCACCGTCAAAAAATGGGCCCAAAAATACCGAAAACCCACACCCCACCTGGGAAAGCTGGCGCGTCGTCGGCGACCGCCAGGCCGTCGACAAAGCCCTCGCCAACGAGCCCCTGGTCCACCTGATCCTGA
>SKNI01000036.1 GCA_007120615.1 Myxococcales bacterium
GATTCAGTGATGGAGGCAGCCGCTGAGATCACGCTGGCCGTCTCGACGACGCCGCCGAATGCAGACCTCTTTCTCGACGGAGTATATGCCGGAAAGACTCCGGCATCGTTAAAGAACTTGGAGATAGGCCAGGGCTATGTTTTAGGGTTCGAGCGCGACGGATATGATATCAAAGAAGTCAATATCATGGCGGAAGCTGATATGGCTCCGATGGTGGTCCGTCTGGAGCCTCTGGGCGGTATCGTGCGGGTGGATACGACCCCACCGGGAGTAGAGATCTTTGTGGACGGGGACTCTCAGGGTGTAACTCCCCTGACGATCATGGGGCTGGAGCGGGATCTGACCCATGAGGTGGAGGCTCGGTATCTGGAGCAGGAAGCGCAGTCGAAAACCGTGTCCTGGGCCGACGGTGATGAGCGGATGCTGGAGATAGGGTTTGAGTTTGAAGTGGAAGAGGAGGAGGAGGCCGTGGCAGCAGCCAGTGAGGCTGTAACTCGGCCCCGCCGTCAGCGGAGCCGCCGGAGAGCTGCCCCTGCGGCGCGTCCGCAGGAGACCGCCCCGTCGACCTCGGAGTCTGCGGCGGTAGGAGGTCTCGATCCCTTTGCGGTGGCACAAGAGATGGAACAGGGACGCCTCAACGTTCGGGTCAACTCCGATCAGGCTCGTATTTACGTGGACGGTAATATGGTCAAAGATGGTACGGTGCTGCTCGGACATACTCTCGATGAAGGGACCTACGAGGTACGGGTGTATTTCCCAAAGCTAAAACGTCACTCCGACACCCGAGCGGTGACCGTGAGGGCAGGCGAGACTTCGACGGTTCGAATCGCGCCCTAGAAAGACGTACAATAATTATTGGCAATTCAACCTTTGAGTTATCTCCCCAGTTGCAGGAGTTTGTGTATGACCCAGAAAGAAGAAACCCTTATCGCCGGAAAAGATCGGCGCAGCTCGGTGCGCGTCAAAAGCCGCCTGCCCTGTGCCGTAGAACCGGTCACTCGAGAGCAAATCCCCGATCTGGAGGCCCAGATCTTGGATATGGCGGTCATCGAATCCGATGGTGTGATGCATGACACGGTCGATTGGAGAGATCACGCCGATGATTTGAGCCGAGAGATGGTCTTTGTGCTCAATGAAGTGCGTGCCCTTCGACAGCAATTGACCGAGGTGCAGCGAGTCATCGAGCGCTACGGGGAGACGGCGCTGGAGAGACGATGGGTCGAACTCAATGACCAGGGGTTGTGGATCCCCATCGAGGAGTCCGAATATCAGTGGAGTCTTGGTGATTTTGCGGGGATTCGGATTCAGATCCCAAGCCTTCACACACCGGAAGTGCTCGCAATTGGCGAGGTGCTTCGGGTCGATGGTAGCGATGGAGAAGAACAGGGCGGGGTGGTCTTTGCTTTTCGGTCCATCTCACAGCCTCACAAGCGGGCGATCTCAAGTTATGCGCTGCGTCGCGAGCGCCAGATGGCTCGAAGTCTGCGGTTTAATCTCGGACAATGAGCGGCTAGTTCTGATTGAAAATAATCGACGAGAGGGAAGTCGAACCAAAAGGTGATCAAAATGGTAGCAGCCCCACAGAAGCGATGTTTTGATAGACTTGTGTCCCACGAAAGCGAAAGGACTCTTCCTCCAGGGCTCCAGGGGGTGTGGCTGTTGGCGATGGTGCTCCTTCTCGTTGCGGGATGCGGTCGTACGGCATTGGAGCGTCAGTGCACCGTCGATCAGGAGTGCGCCGAGGGGTGGGTATGCCTAAATGAGGTGTGTACGCCGGAGGAGATCGAAGAAGAGGATACCGGCCCGATCCCCCCCGATGGTGGGGAGATAGAATGCAGCGATGACCTGGATTGCGGTGACGGAGTCTGTCGACTCGATGGCGATATCTGCACGGTCAATACGTGCAATACCAGCACCGGACAATGCGTGGTCAGCGATTGCAATCCGGACTGTGGAGCGGGCACCGAGGCTGTGGGCTGTGAATGTTTTCCGGTGCAGTGCACTGAAGATGAAGAGTGTCTCGGGCGAATCTGCGAAGATGGGACCTGCCGAGGGTGTGTCAGTGATGGGGAGTGCAGCGCAGATGGTTCGATGATTTGTGGAGACAACGGGATCTGTGAAGAGGGACCGGAGTGTCAGATCGATGACCATTGTCGGCCATTTGAGGTGTGCGACGATGAAGTCTGCGTGGATCGCCCGGAGTGCACCTTTGATGATGATTGTGGGGAGTCGGAGCAATGTATCGCCGGAGTTTGTACCTATACCCCGGATTGCGAAGACGACTCTCAGTGCAGCGCCCAGGCCGAATGTGTGGGAGGGGTCTGTCAGACTCGCCTCTGCCGGGGAAATAGTGATTGCCCCGACGACGAATTATGTGATGCCGGCGAATGTGTGCCCCCGCCGGTATCGACCGATTGCATCGTGATTACCGACGCCCAGACGATCGCGCCCAATGAGCGAATTCCGCTGGAGGCTTTTGCCTTCAACGATCTGGGTCAGGGAGTGGCAGCGAGCTTTGTATGGAACTCTTCGGATCCTTCAGTGGCCGAGATCGATGGTCAGGACCTGGTGGGC
>SKNI01000157.1 GCA_007120615.1 Myxococcales bacterium
ACCATGCCCAACCTCGAAGCTTTGCATGCCGACCTCAAACGCTCCCGGGCCGTGCTCAATCGCATGTTGCGAAAATGGGTCGAAGACGCTCCCGAAGAAGTCGCCGTCCTCGTACGCCTCATCGGCCCGGAGATCCTCTCCGATCTTCGAAAAGATCCCGAAGCCCGCCACACCCTCGAGATCGTCAGCGATCACGTGGGGAAACTCCACGAGGCCATCGAACCGGAAGAGGCCAACTCCATCGCCGAGAAGGCCCGCTCTCGACACGCCGCCCAACTGGTCGTCGACGACGCCGGCGGAGACGCCGAGTGGGACTTCTTAGAGGGCTTAAGTCTCGGTCAGGTCGGCAAACTCTTGACCAGCGCCTCCCAGCGAGAACGCGGTTTTGTCTTGTCGCGCCTCTCCCCGGTGATTCGTTCTCGTTATCTGGAGAGCCTCAACACCAAAGAGCGGCGAACCCTGCTTCTTGAGGCCAGCGCCTCGGAGAGCCTCTCCCGCAGCCAGGCCCGCGAGCTCGCCGGACGCCTGCGCCAGATCGCCGACGAGTTCATCGACGCCGGAAGAGAGGCCGCCGGACAGGCTTCTCTTATCGTGGAGATGATCGACGCCATGACTCTCAACGAACAAGAGGACGTGCTCCGAGACCTCCACACCAATCGACCCGACGTGGCCGACGCCGTACTCGGTCTGATTTGTCTCGAATCAGCGATCTTACAATTGCCCGAAGACACCCTGGCAAACGCCATTCATCACCTCTCCCTGACCAAGATGACTACATTCTTGCAGGGCACCCGCCGAGATATCTCCGATCATATCTTGAGCTGTGCTCCGGGCTCCAAACGACAGGCCATCTCCACTGAGCTCTCTCTCGACATCCCCTCCACTCGTGCGGACTTTCTGGAAGCTCGACAGGCTTTCTCCGGCATCGTCATGTCCACCCTTCGCCGCGACGGCTATGAAATCGCCAAATTCAACGCCAACGCGCTACGCCGCAAAACCCACGACGTCTCTTCTACTTCCGAGGTAGCAGAATGAACCCGTCCAGACTCATCAAACTTCTCTCGCTGATGCTGCTCGCCATTTCCCTGGTCGGCTGCACCATCATTCGCTACGTGGACAACGACGACAATGGAGGTGGCGGAAATGGAGAGCTCGATCCGAAAGTGGTCGATATTCTGATCCTGGTGGATCTCCCCCGGGGTGCGGCCAATATCATGCCCGGCTATGCCTCCTTTCTGGAAATGGTGATGCTAGGCCTTGCGGAACAAAACGTCATCGTCAACCGCAGCGCCGTGGCACCGATGTATCGCACCCAGAGTGAACGGGCTCCGCTACTCTTTGGGGCCGGCGATCCCTACTCCGATTTCTCGGGGCTCCACGACGCGATGCTCTATTACGTCTCCGATACGGGACTCTCCCATCTGGACGGTCAGGTCGATGCCGACGGAGAAAATCTGGCAGGCCTGGGAATGAACCTCGATCGAGAGACCGTCTTCAATCCCCATACCGCCCCACCGGAGTCTCGACCCTATTACGATGAAGCCGCCGATGGATTCGTCGTATTCTACCTCACCGGCAGTTCTCGAAAATGCAGCCATAACGACCCCAACTGCGCGCTTGATGGCAAAACCCCGGCTGCGTATTTCACCGAAACCGACGAAGATGATAACGCCAGCTGGTTGACCCTTCCCGGCCCCACCGGCCATTCGCCCTCCAAGATCATGCACGTCTCCATCTCCACTGCCGAAGGCGTAGACTTTGACACCTTCGCCGAATCCTGTCTGCGGGAGTCCAACTTTCCAGCCAATCATCTCGATGTCCTGGAACCTTCCGAGCATCACGAATACTTCGGGCCCCTTATGGCCGGGTTAGATCAGGCCGGAGGCAACGGAATGCGCGTCGACCTCTGCACCGCATTCTCCAGTCGCGCCGAACATTCCGCCGTGCACACAGCCGGGCAGATCGTTCGGATGCTTTATTGAACTGATGACCACCGACAAAACACAAATATCTGCACAGGTTGTCTCTCTAGCCCTGGTTTTTGGTGTTGGGATTCTCGTCGGCCAGCAATTCTGTGCTCCCACCGCAGTGGAGCCAGAAGTTCTGGACTGTCCCCCGCAGACACCAAAGGTCGTCGAGTATTGCCCACCTGATCCGATCATCGACGACGAGCCCCAGGATCCTGAGGAGTCCGTCGAAGACATTGCTCCCGATCCTCCTCGTGAGAGAGCTTCCACGGGCAGCGCCCTACCCGAGAGTCCTCCTCCCACCACCCCGCAGCAGCGACGCCAACTCCTCCGCTGGGCCCGAGGACAGGCCTCCACCCTCCAGGGATGCCCTCGAGATCTCGGCACGACCTACCGACTCGCCATTACTCTCGGTCTCGACGAAGACGGCGAAGTCAACAAAGTCACCATCAACACCGACGAAGACGACCTCAGCGGCGACCTTCAGCAGTGCCTCCGGGAGCGAATATTGCGGTGGAAAATTCCCGCTGATCTCGCGCCATCGCAAGACCGTCTCGTCTTTCGGCTCACCATCTGAACTTTCTTACGCAAACCATTTGCATTTGCATTCACTGCCCGCTATAACCCTCCTCAGACGGATCTGGAAGATCTCTTATCCAGTACGACCACAACGAAATAAAAGTTGAATAAGGAGTACAAAATGAACGGCTTGCGAAAGAAATGGCTCACCCTTCCCCTTTGCTTGGCCCTGGTTTTCATCCTCGCCGCCTGCGGTGAGGACGAAAACGAGAATCAAGAACCGAATCAAGAAGAGGATTCCTTTACCGTCGCCGAGATGGAAGTCATCGATCGCGACGAAGACGACGTGACCGCTTATATTCACGGCGATCACTGGCACGGTAGCCTTCCGATCCTCGAAGAAGATGGAAACCGGATGTCTCTGGGAGCCCGATTCCTCGACGAGGATGACGAAGAAATCGACATCGATTACGATCATTATACCTTCGATGCACGCTTCGCCCCCGGCGAAAACGAAGACCTCGTTGAGATCGAATCCCACGGAGATCATATTCATATTCGCCCGGCATCAGGCACGGGCGATACCGCTGTCATCTTCGAACTCCGACACCATGACGACGTAGTCTATGAATCACCTCTGCTCACCGTAATCGTTACCGACGGTGACGCCGATACTCACGTGGTTAACGTCGAGATCTTGAATCGCGACGACGATCAAAGTGTTGCCGCCGACACTGACGGCGACCACTGGCATGGAAGCCTTCCCCAACTCGAAGCCGATGGTAACCGAAGCTCCCTGGGCGCTCGTTTCCTCAATGCCAGCGACGAAGCGGTCGCGATCGACTACAGCGATCACAGCTTCGACGCTCGTTTCGCCGACGGCGCAGACGATACCCTCATCGAAATCGAGTCCCACGGCGATCATATTCATCTCCGTCCCCAGTCGGACACTGGTGAGACCATGATCATCTTCGAACTCAAGCACGGTGAAGAGGTACTCTACGAGACCCCCGAAATCGAAGTCTTTGTCGTCGAAGGCGAGCCCAACTTCGGACCTCCGCCGAATGTGACTGACATGGATATCCTGGACCGCTCCACCGATCCCCACACCAAAGTGGCCGATACCGACGGTGATCACTGGCATGGAGCACTGCCTACCCTTCATGAAGACGGCGACAATATGTCGATCGGTCCCGTATGGTACGAAGATGGTGTCGACCTCGAACTGGAGCGACCTGACTACGAAGGCCGCGGACCCGGACCCTACGACTTCCGTGCTCGCTTCGCCGATGGAGCCAGCGACGACCTGGTAGAATTCGGATTCCACGACGATCATATCCACATCACGCCCATCTCCGGTGCAGGAGATGGCGAGACCATGGTGATCTTTGAACTTCACTACGTTGGAGAGGGAATCATCTACGAATCGCCAGCCATCGAAGTCGTCGTAATGCCCGGCAGCTGAGCGATAGGTTACGATTGTACATAGTTTGACGTCTCTCACGAGGCGTCGCACACTTCCCTCCAGAGGGGAAGCAGACCCCGTCCTCACAGTTTCCCTGCAGTGAGGGCGGGGTTTTTTGCTTGCCCCCACCGTGTCACTCCCTTACACTTCTACCCTGAAGTAAGTGGACACTAACTAAACCCAGAACTCCCCCCGTTACGGAGCGAAGTCCTATGAAAAAATATCCCCAGTTCACCGACGAACACGAGATGTACCGCAAAGCGGTGCGCGACTATTGCGAGAAAGAGCTAGCTCCCAACGCCGAGGAATGGGAGGACAATCGTCTCTTTCCCCGGGAAGTTTTTAAAAATATGGGCGAATTGGGATTCTTCGGCGCTCGCTACCCCGAGGATGTGGGAGGTTCCGGCGGTGATACCTGGTACACCGCCGTTTACGCCGAAGAGCTTCCCCGCTGCAAAATGGCAGGCCTCGCTATGGCCATGCTGGTTCAGAGTGATATGGCCACCCCCATTATCAACGAAATCGGCTCCGACGAACAAAAAGAAGAATTTCTGGCCCCCGCCATTCGCGGTGAGAAAATCGCCGCCCTCGGCGTCTCCGAGCCCGGTGCCGGCAGCGATGTGGCCGGAATCCGCACCACCGCCAAAAAAGACGGCGATGATTATATCATCAACGGTCAAAAAACCTGGATCACCAACGGATCTCGCGCCGACTTCATCACCCTGGCCGCGCGAACCGATCCCGACGATCGCTACGGTGGGATCAGCCTTTTTCTCTTTCCCACCGACACCCCCGGCTTCGCCGTGGGCAATAAGCTCGAAAAGATCGGGAATCACTGCTCCGATACCGCAGAGCTCTTCTTTGAAAATTGCCGCGTTCCCTCCCGCTATCTCCTCGGTCATGAAGGAGCAGGCTTTTATTATATCATGCAGAATTTCCAGGGAGAGCGTCTCGTCGGCGCCCTTACGGGAACTGCCGGCGCCCAGATCGTGGTCGACAACACCATCAAATATTGTCAGGAACGAGAGGCCTTCGGCCGCCCCCTCACCGGATTTCAGGTCACTCGACACAAAATTGTCGACATGGAAACCCGCCTGGAAGCCTGCCGAACCCTGAGTTATCACGCCACCGATCTTTTCGATCGAGGTCTTCCCGCCCAACGTGAGATTTCGATGGCGAAATTGATGGTCGGCGAGGCGGCGATGGAGGTCATCGACCAATGTCTGCAGCTTCACGGAGGGATGGGCTACGTCGAGGAAGGTCCCGTCGCCCGAGCCTGGCGAGACACCCGCCTGCTCTCCATCGGCGGAGGGACCTCGGAGATCATGAAAGAGATTCTCTCCAAGCTCATGAATCTCTAACGACTCTCTTTCGATTGCCGATAGGTAAGCACCGGCTTTCGAGCCGCTTGAGTCTCATCGAGGCGTCTCCGGAATGCATTTCGGGGCGCCTCTTTTAATAACTCCGGCGTCTCTTCGGCTTCCCGGTGGATCATCTCCATCACCTCGATAAACTCATCGATCGCCCGAAGCGCTTCGGTCTCCGTGGGTTCGATCATCAACGCACCCTCCACGTTGAGCGGAAAGTAGATCGTCGGCGGGTGAAATCCGTAGTCGATCAGGCGCTTCGCTACATCCAGCGTCGAAACTCCCAGATCCTTAAACGAACTATCGTTAAAGACCACCTCGTGCATGCAACGACCCGGATAAGCTACCGAATAGGTCTCTCCGAGCTTTGCGCGTACGTAATTGGCATTTAGCACGGCCAATTCGCTGATCCTGGGAAGATCTTTTCCGTACTCCCGAAGGTAGGTATAAGCCCGAACATAGACCAGAAAATTACCCCAGAAGGCTTTAACCTTGCCCACCGATGCCTGATGACCATCAAATTCGCGCCGATAAGTGATCGTATCGCCATCGACGTCGCGCTCGATCCGCGGCACCGGCAAATAGGGTTCCAGATCCTTGCTCACACAGATCGGTCCTCCGCCGGGACCACCTCCCCCGTGAGGGGTGGAGAAGGTCTTATGCACGTTGAAATGCATGACATCGATCCCAAAATCGCCGGGACGGGCTTTCCCGAGGATCGCGTTCATATTGGCGCCGTCCATATAGACTTTACCACCGCCGTCATGAACGATCTTGCAGATCTCGGCGATCTCTTTCTCAAAAATCCCCAGCGTATTGGGGTTGGTGATCATCAACCCGGCGACGGTCTCGTCCATCGCCTCGGCCACAGCCTTCGGACTCAACGTTCCGTCCGGCCCTGACGGAATCTCTACCACGCTAAAACCATTGAACGCCGCCGAAGCTGGATTGGTCCCGTGCGCCGAATCGGGAACGATAATCTTTCTTCGGCCGTAATCCTTGCGGGAGTCATGATATGCATGAATGCACATCAGCCCCGTCAACTCTCCCTGCGCTCCCGCCGCCGGCTGCAGCGAACAAGCGGGAAGGCCCGACACCGCACATAAGATCCGCTCCAGACGCCACAACAACTCCAGCGCTCCCTGACACCATTGATCCGGGGCGTAGGGATGCAGATTAGCAAATCCCGGAAGCCTGGCCATCGCCTCATTGATCTTGGGGTTATACTTCATGGTGCACGAGCCCAGAGGATAAAACCCTGTATCGATGGAGTAATTCCACTGGCTCAGCCTCGTAAAATGCCGCACCACTTCGGGCTCGGTAACCTCCGGCAGATCCGCCGGCTCCGACCGAAAAAGCTCTCCAAATTCGGCTTTTGAATCAACGGGTTCCACGTCCCAGTCCGACCCCTGCAGCACAAACCCCTGCCTGCCGGGCCGACTTCGCTCAAAGATCAGCGGCTCCTCCAGTTGAATCCCTCGCGAGAGCCTTTCCCTCGGTCCCGTCATCTGATCGTTTCCACCCTGATGTTGCCTCGATTTCTCGCTCACATTTACTCCCTACTCAACTCGCCTTTGGATGCCTTCTGGTCCGATTTATCGTCGACGAGATTATAAGCCACTCCCACGATTAGGAAAGTCTCTCCAACACTTCTCGGGCCAGTTGACGATAATGTTTCGCACCCCGGCTATCGGGATCGTGGGTAAAGATTGGCTCTCCCTTCAACTGAGCCTGGGCGATTCTGGTATTGATGCCGATATGTTGCTCCAACACCAATCCACCCCAGGCCTCTTCGATGGTGGATCGAATCTCGTCGTTGATCTTTGCGGTTCGACCATCAACCCGAGTCAAAACCACGCCCAATACTTCCAGATCGTGGTTGAGCCGCTCTCGTACCGTTAACACCGTCTCGATCAATTCATCGGCTCCCTGCACCGAAAGCGGCGAGAGATCGGTGGGGATGAGCACTTCGTCGGCCGCGAGAAGTGCATTTAGCGTCAGATTACCTTTATTGGGCGGGCAATCGATGAGAATCAGATCATAATGGGTCCGGGTCATCTCCAGAGCATCGCGAAGGAGTAATTCCTTTCCGATCTTCTGGCTGATTCGCCCTTCGGCATCTGCCAGTCCCGGGTCCGCCAACGTAAGATGGAGCCCTTCTATTTCCGTAGAAGCCACGGCGTCCAGCACTTCCAGCCGCTCCTCGGATAGCAAGATGTGATGTACGGCCACCAGATCGGATTTCTCCTCAATGATCGCCGAGAGACTGGTGGTGCAATGTCCCTGGGCATCCAGATCGATGAGCAACACTCGCTGACCATGGTCCGCGGCCAACGCCGCCGCCAGATTTACGGCAGTCGTCGTCTTTCCCACCCCGCCTTTCACCGTGGCGATTGCGATCACCTTTGCCTGGCGATCGCCCTGTGAATACCGAGACTCCGACCGTACCAATTTGCGCAGACCCGATGTGATCAAATTTCGCATCTCTATCCTCTCCTTCAGTTCTCATCACCTTCTACACGGATTCCACCAGCACACCCGACCACAGAAAGAGTTGACATACAAGTCTTGCACTCTATCCTACACCCTCACGCGTCAGGTCTTATTCCTTGGGATTTGAAACGTGGCGTCATTCTCTCTATAGTGTCTGACACGCAACCGTTTGCGAATGCAAAATAGTGTGACAACCAAATTCAAGATAATCACTTACGTGATCAATTTTAAAACGATAATTCCAGCAGGTGGGTCTATGAACCGCGACAACTCTTCTTTCGGCCAGCCTCTCCACCGCTTAAAGATCTTTTTAAGCCTGGGGATCTTGGCGACTGCTTTGATCTTCGGCCTCTCGGCCTGTAGCGGTGACGACGTTGCCGGAAACACAACCTGCAGCGTTGATACCGACTGCGAGCTTGGCTTTGTGTGCAGCGCTTCCAATGCCTGCATCGAAGCCCCCTGCGAGCACTGCACCGAGGGACAGATTTGCTATATCTCCGATGCAAATCCCGAGGGGACCTGCTCCGCTCCTGAATGTCAGATTGCTGAAGACTGCGAGAACGACGAGCCCTGTATTGGCGGCGTCTGTGGCGGTCAAAGCGGCGGAAATGGTGATGATGGATGCTCCAGTAGCAGCGACTGCCCCGACGGCGAAGTCTGCAACCTCATGGACCAATGCGTCCCTGGCGGTGGAAGTGGCGACTCTTGCAACGACCACACTGACTGTGACACCGGCACCGAATTCTGCGACCCCCAGACCGAACAATGCACCCCCGCCGTCGATTGTGCCACCGTGGACTGTGGCCCCGGCGAAGTCTGTGTGGAGCCCTACGGTACCTGCCAATTCGACTGCAACATCGACACCAGCGGTTGTGACGAAGGTCAGTATTGCCATGAACCTACGGGAGAATGTCGGGTCAATAATTGCCCGGATCTCGAACCCTCCGATTGTACCGGGGCGACCTCCCTCTTCGACGACGAAGCCTGCGAATGTGTCGCATGCTTCGGAAGCACCGACTGCCCGGCGGGACAATCCTGCAACAACGGCCTCTGTGAAGACTCCCAGGGCGGAGGTTGCGAGACTCCCTGTACCTCCAACGACCCCGGCGTCTGCGGCGCTACTGCCAACACCCCCTATTGTATCGACAATTGTTGCGTAGAGTGTCTCGGCGCCGCTGATTGCTCCGGCAATGACATCTGCATCGACGGCTTCTGCGGAACCACTCCTGACTGCTCTCAGGACCCCAGCGTTTGTCCTTCCGGTTTCAACTGTGTCGGTGGTGAGTGCCAACCCGCCGATGCCGGCGCTTCCTGTTCGGACCCCGCCGATTGCCCGGACGGACAATTTTGTGACGCCACCACCCAGACCTGCCAGAGCCTTGGCGGTGGAAGCAGCACTGGCGCTTGCGGATTCTGCAACGATGATTGCACCTGTGATAATGGCCTGACCTGCGATCCGATGGTCGGTGCCTGCACGGGCTGCGACATCACCATCAATATGGACCTCACCACCAGTGATAACTGCCCCGACGGACAGAGCTGTGACATCTTAACCTTGCTCTTTGGCTTCCCGATCTGTCTTCCGGACTGATTTCAATTCGAATCACGAATAAAAAAGCCTCCGCGAATACTCGCGGAGGCTTTTTTCGTTCACCTCGTATTCTACCAGACCTTGAATGGCTCAGGATGTTACTTCTGCCGGCGATTCGATTCGCAGACTCCGCGTCAATTCTTCCACTGCCAGTCCCGAAATAACCATTGCCCCAGATCCCCGAAACTCTCCTCGGACAGCCCCCATGCAAGCCGGAACTACGGCGCTTTCAAAGGCATTTATCTCCACCTTCCCGCCGATTCCATCATCCACCACAAACCGACCCTCCAGGACATGTAGAACCTGCGCTGAATCGGGATCAATCTGCCAGCCCAACTGGCAAGGACTATCGACCTCCAACACTTCCACTCGATAGCTCGGAGCGTCAACCAGAACTCTCGCTCCCCGACCGCTTGGCTGGGCCTCTAGAATAATCTGCTCGGAGCGCCCCAGCCATGCCACGTCCAATGCCTCTTCCAGGTGAAGCTCTCGTGGTTTTCCATCGAGCCCGGGACGCTCGTAGTCGTAGACTCGGTACGTCGTATCCGA
>SKNI01000156.1 GCA_007120615.1 Myxococcales bacterium
CTCCATCTCCTGTCTCTCCGTCTGCGTCCCCTCCATCTCCGGTGCCCGGCAATTCGTCTGGTCCCACCGTCCGCGACTCAACACATATCCCCAGGGCCTGGTCGCAGACCAGACTCTTTGAACACTCTGAATCCTGGTCACATTCGCGCTCCGCCGGCGATTCCCCCTCCCCACACCCCGAACCGATCACCAGAGACAAGACCAAGATCGCGGCCACGCTCATTCGTATAAACATTGCTCGTGCAAACATTTCTCTTCCAGATTGGGAACACTTTCTAAGAACGAAACCACTTATGAAGATCTACAGACCCCGATATCACTGACGTAGGGACCGCATTCAAAACCAACGGGACAGGTACTTCTCTCATACCCGCTGGTGCCCTGTCCTTCAAACTGACAGAACTGAATGCACTGCGGGCCCCCGGGCTCCATCACACAGATCGAGTCCTCACCACAGGCCATGCCCGGATGGTCGCAGGCCTCCCCGTGCTCTCTGGACTCCACGATCTCTGCACAATGGCCGACATTTGCATTCCAGGGATAATTGAACAGGCAGGTCTCCGAATCGGCACACTGAAATTGGGCCTGCTCTCCCAGGAAGGGATCGCAGATCTCACGACATTGTGGCAAGGCTCCGCCGGCGCCCCCGAAATATGGTGAGAGCAGGGTGGCGATAAAGTCCGACTGCTCTGACCGATGGTAGATGCACTCGCTGCCGGGGGTACAGTCGCCGGGGAAACAAGAGGAGCCGATCTCCGTGGTGCCCGATGCCCAACAATAAGGCTGCTCCACGCTGAGATCGAATCCGGCACTCACCCCATCGCCCACGGGCACCAGCTGGGACTCCGGCTTGCAACTCTGAAGCCCGGCGGGACAACTTCCGTCAAAATAACTTCCGTCAGGCTCGCAACGGGTTCGACATTCTCCGATATTATAATCCGACCCGTAGGCCACCGGCCGACAACCCTGTCCCTCACCACAGAGAGCATCATCGCCCACCGCACATAGAGGCGCACAGACTCCGTTTTCTCCGTGTTCCGCGCCACTTCCGTATTCTTCGCAATACAGCCCCTCTCCGCATGGATTCAGCGCAAGAGGATCGCAGCCCTCGCCCTCCTCAAGGTCTCCGACCGGTTGACAGACCGTGGTCCACCGCCCCCGCTCTTCGTGGTAGCGCGGGCCACATCCCATCACGTCTCCCTGACATCGCCCGGTCACAAGCCCGACTCCACCATCACAACGCTCCACGCAACCTCCCACCGACCCGTCATTGAGCGCTCGGCAGCTCAGCCCCAGCGGGGCCTCAGCCGCAATATCGGGCACATCCTCCTGAGATGTCACCGGCGGATCGGTGGGATGAATATCTTCAAAATCCATGGTCCCTCGAAGGGCCACGAACCGATCATCCTCGGTCAATTCAATCCCGGGATAAACCAGAAGGGCATCGGCTTGCTCCTCGGCGCCAGCCGGTAAAACCCGCAACTCAACCCCCCCCTCCAACGCAGGTATCTGGCGCAACTCTCCAGCGAGCCAGTCCTCCAACACAAGCACAGCAGTGTCACCTTCATCGACTGCCCATAGATCCACCGCTTCCAGATCGGGAATAGCCTGAATCCACCGCTGCCCGGCCCCTGGCTGCAGCTCTACCCTGCTGCTCTCCAGAGCACTGTCACGGCCGGCCTCGGGAGTGATCACAACCAGCTGAGTCTGACCACCCCCCAGCCCGAACGATCCTTCGGCCACCGGAAGATCAGTCGCCGCCGAACCCGGTTCTCGAAGCGCCCACCGCACCTCTCCCTGCTCTCGACGCTGAAATGCCTCTCCATCAAAATCGGCCAACTCCCCACCGTTGATCTGAGCCACCGGCTCCACGTCATCCCCCACATAGAGATCCATGGGGCCCACGGAGTCCGCCAGATACCACAGGGTCCACGCCCCTTCGCCGGGCTCTACCTGAGGACAGGTCCCATCCCGAGCGTCCTGCTCATCGCGGCTCAAAGACTCACCCGGGGTTACTTCCACGACGCTGAGATCACAGATCGGGACACACCGCCCGTAGTCGCTTCCACTCTCCGTTGCGGCACAGATCAGACCCACCTCGCAGCCTTCTCCGCCCACGGTACATGAGCCAAAGGCTTCCACCGGACCCGCAGTCTGACAGACCCCACCGCCATCGACGGTAGGTACACAGGACTCGGCGTCCGAACATCCTGAATCTTCTGCTCCAAAATCACAGCTGCTGACGCAGGCCTCAACATTGGACGGGCCGGCCACTTCAATACATTCCTCTCCTTCCTCCGAGCACTGTCCACCGTCACAATATTCTCGACAGGTTCCTCCCACACATACGGCATCTGAGACACAGCCCTCGCTCAGGCGGTTTTCTTCAAAGGCCTGCGCCCCACCAATGCAGCTCTCTCCAATCTCCCGAGAGCCCGTGGGCACACACATATTGGAGCCTGCCTCGATCTGTTCACATCGCTCCATCGCCCCACATCGCTCATCATAGCCCCCGGGGTTGTCGCAGTCCGACGGTCTGCAGGCCGCATAAGCGCAACTTCCCTGATAACAGAACTGTCCTTCGCTGCAGGCTCCGTCATCGATGCAGGTCACTCCACTGTTTACGGTCACCAAAAAGCACGCTCCACCGTCTGGACAGGCCTGATCGCGACAATCCGAAGAGCAGACCGCCTCACCTCCGGTCTGGGTGGTCCAATCCATACATAAAAAATCATCGAAAAACTGCCCGTATTGAATCCTTCGACAGGCCTGACCGCTGTACTGACAACTCCCGTCATTGGAGACGCACCGACCTCCCTGACAGAACTCTCCCTCGGTGCATTCCGGGTCACAGGAGCTCCCATCGCCCCCGCCGCAGACACCGTCTGCACATTGCTCTCCGTCCGGGCACACCACATCATCGCAGCTCTCATCATCTCCCCCACCGCAACCGCTGATGAAGAGGATGGAACTGAAAATCGCGATCACCCAATGGAGATACCTTCCTTGTCGCCACATCTGTTGCCTCGACTCGCCGTAATTGTGCTCGCCAATCTCCTGGCGAGCAAGAACACCCATTATTCATCAGAATTCATCGCGAGGCAAAGAGGCAACAATAGTCCTCGCCCACAACGAAGATGATGGATTGAGAACTGGTCAAGGCGGTGAGGTCGAATCACTGAAGCCGAACACTAAAAAAGCCGCCGAGTCTCCCCGGCGGCTTTTCTATTACGCAGTGTTACCACTCACATAATCATCGACACAATCCGTACAGTCCCAGAAGCGGTCCGCCTGCAAATCCTTCCGTACAGGTGGTTCCACCGGTGCAGCCCTGCCCGGTGGCAAAGTCACAGAATTGCAGACATTGTCCCCGCTGCTCGACACAGGCATTACTCGATGCCGGGATGCAGAAGGAGTTCTCATCGCACATCTTGCCGATGTCTTCCGCAGCGCAATCCGACAGCGAAGGCAAGGTCGCCTCAATCGATTCCACACAATGACCAAAGGTCGTGCTCTCACCGCTGGGGGCGATCGGGGAGCAGGCATAGCCGTCGCTGCATCCACTATTTCCATCCACACCGGTGAATGGCTCGCAGAGCTCGCGACAGGTCGCCACGGAGTTGTCATTAAGAGAGGAGAAGGGGTCGAGGATAATCTCGTTTAAATCCCTTCCGTTCTGTGCACAGACCAGACCGGGAGAACAATTCTGCTCCGTCGGGGTTCCGCAGTCTTGTCCCAGGCCAATACTTCCCGAGGGGCTGCAATAGGCCTGACCGGCTTCACCGATGCAACTGACCTGACCGGAGGGGCAGCTTTCCGTGTCTATATAATCCGATCCCGGGTTACAGGGCAGTCGGCATTCACCGAAGTTGGTGTACCCTTCTCGAGGAATACAGGCTTCCCCGGACTCACAGCCGAGGTGCGGATTCGTCTGCTGTTGCGTCTGACAATAGGAGCGACAGGTACCCGTATCGATTCCGCTGGGGTCACAAAACGCTCCGTCGGTGCAATCATCGTCGTCGGAGCAGTCGTCGCCAACCTGAGCGCTTCCATTTGCTCCCGGCAAACACCAGCCGAGGCCAGAACCCACCGGCCAGCAAGCGTCGTTGCTGTCGGTGCAGCCATTGCCACCCCAATCATCGCTGGTGGCACAGGTCTCGCGACAGAACCCCGATCCGATCTCCGGTGGAAGTCCTTCGTTGGCGAACACATCTTGACAATACCCGCCCAACTTTCGTCCTTCGGGAGGCTCGGTGTAGGAAACCGTCATCAGGTCTGGACCGATATGGTCATCGGCATCGGCCGGGCGAACGTCTCCAACCAGATAATAAGAAGCCACCTCACCATCGGTAAACTCATAGTCGTCGATGATCAGATAAGGCGAACTTCCATCGGTTCCCGCTTCGAATACGTGAATATCAAAGCTCTCCGAGACACCGGCGTCCAGCGTGATCGCGGCAAAGCCGATTGCCTGGCCATAAGAGATAGAATCTACGTCCAGCACTCGCGCCGAGGCATCGGAGACTGAGCCGTCTTCCTCCACGATTACCACTGCCACGTCTCCCAGGCCGGCTACTCCGTGAACGAGGCGAATCAACGCCTGATCTTGGCTGCCGGTGATGCCTCGGGGGACCTCATTGGCCAACGCGGTAAGCCCACCAGCTTCGACCGTATCGCCTACGACAGCAATCGTCGCTGCCGTCAGCCGCGAAACCGTAACCATCTCCTCGAGAAGAACCTGGCCGGTGCTTTCGTCCCGGACCGTGATCTCTCGATTACCTTCTTGCACCTGCAGATAGGAACCTTCCGTCGTCTCTCCAGGCTGCAGCGTTCGCACCAATTCGCCATCGACAAGGACTTCCACGGGGAAACCGTCGGCAGCGAAATGAGCGAGTTCAACGAATCCGTAATCGGCAGCCGTCGGGCAAGTAGCGTTTCGCTCCGCTTGCGTTCCTAGCGTCGGGTCACAGAGGGGCTGACACCGGCTCATTCCGTCTCCGGTGGCCAGACATTGCGAATTATCGGGACACTCGTCGTTGGTGGTACAGGAGCCGTAATGCTCGGACTCTCGGGTGGTCTCACGGAAGCAAATCCCGTCGTCGCTGGTTACGGCAACGCAGGCCCGATCGGCGCTGCATTGCTCATCAAAGGAGAAGGGATCGCATCGCTCACCACAGACCCCGACGCCTTCAAAGGCCCCGGCCGAAGCACCGATACAGGACTCGCCATCATCACACATCGAATCACTATCACAGGCCTGCGTGCATACTCGCTTGTCGGACAACGGATTTACAAAAATACCGTAGGGTCCAAAGTCGCTCAGGCATAGCAGTCCCTCTTCACAATCACTGGTCACATTACACTGCACCCCTTCGCTGGTCTGACCGGCAGGCTGACAGGTAAAGGCTTCTTCCTGCACCAGTGCACACTGAACTCCGTCCGGGAAGGACGACGGGTCGTCGGCTACGGTCTCCGCGCAATCTTCTTGCGCACTGAAGAACCCGCCACACTCCGAGGGCTGACAGACCGGAACGCTTACGTTGCTCTCCACGCAGGCCGAACCGGCTCCACAATCGTAACGCCGCGAAGCCTGACCGCTGTCGAGACAAACTCGATAGCGGTTACATTTTCGATAACAGGTGGGACCGGAGCCCAGATCTTCGCAGGAGAATCCCAGACGGGATGCCTGTTCGGGGTCACAGGACTCACCAACATTCTGACACTGTCTCGGAATCGTTCGGCACAGCCCACCGGAGCATTCCAGTCCGCTGAAGCAGTCGCTGTCACTATTGCATTGACGGTCGACGCATTGTCCTCCGGAACAGGTCTTGTCCGGAGCACACTCCGACTCACCTTCGCAGGTCTCGTTCTCCACACATATCAGACCGTTGCACTGCTCGTAGGTGTTACAATCGTCGTCCAGAAAGCACTCGCTTCCTTCTTCGACACAGAAATTCAGGTGACAGATCTCGCCGACACCGCAATCTCTGCTTGCTTCACACTCATACTCGTTCGCTGGCTCTTCGCCACAGGCAGAAAGAAATAGCGTCACCGACATGACGACTACTAAAGCCCAGTATTTACACACGAAATGACGCATATGACCTCCAAACGGTGCCCACAGGGCAATTATTACACCTACAACGGATGGCGCACATTAGAGGAATTTTCGGCCCTCTGTCAACGCCCGCCAAATCTGCCACAAAATATGCGCTATCGCGCCCCCTTGATTCTCCATAATATATTGAAATCTCCGATTTTTTTGCAAATCCCGACATCGACCCAGGGAGGTCAGACCCGGATTGAATCGGCCCCTCTCTCGATGGTGGTAGGGATCTTGAGGCGTATGCAGGTTAATGTAGGCCAAGGTGTTGATAGCTTCGCAATATCATGCGGCCGGCTTCCGATCGCGAAAGATCGGCAATCCTTGAGACCAGCGCCCGCTCCATCCTGAGACCATCCTCCCCGAAGAGCCGGTCACCTCGTTGATAGGTCTCATCGACCAGTTCCAGCAACGAGAATAGCCGCTTCATCATATATCCGGAGGGTCGAAACGAGAAAGTTGTGCCGTCGATCAACTCCGCTGAGACCTCCCGCAACCGCCTTCCGGTCTCCCATGGATCATCGCCCTCCAGAACGCTCTGATTAGCGATCAAGACCGGCCAGTAGGTTCCCAGCATCTCACCAAAGAGGGGCTGCAACTCCGACAGGGGTCGCGGGGCGCACGGTTCTATGTGGGCTGATGCCGGGCGTTCTTCCATCTCCTGCAAGCGCCGAATATAGGCCCGCACCGCCCGATACCCCTGCAGGCGATCCCGGCCGGTGGGATCTCGATAATATTGAATCAGACATCCGTAGAACGCGAAATCCGCCACTGTGGGATAGCCCCCGAAGAGATAAGGGGGACCCTCTGACAAAACGGCCTCCAGCGCCTCCAGACATCGGGTCGCCGAGTTTTGCATTGCTTGATCGTTGTCCCGGCGCATTCCACCCGTTTTGAGTTGACTCTGTATCAGCTTCGACGCCTGACGCCCTACAAATTTCTGCCCCACCGGCACTTTCCCGGTCAACTCTCGACCGATCACCTCCCCGACATGCTCGGCGTCTTCTCGATGCCGCCACCGCGACTGGACCATCCAACGCACGATCCACTCATCGGCGAAATCCTCCAGAAGCCAGGCCATCAACTCCCCGGCTTTCGTCGGCAAGGTGGGCTTATCGGTGCGCTCCATGATATAGCGGCTGATCTCGGTGGAATCGTGGAGCGCCCAGGAGCCCCGACGCAGCACGGGCACCATTGTTTTGCCGGTGAGTCGTTTCACCACACAATAACGGGTCACCGCATTCTGTATTCGGATTCGGTGTGGAGTCCCTGCATACCCCAACAGGGCGACCACTTTACTGGAGTAGGGACTGGCGCGACTGATGATGACTTCGTATTCCATCTTCTCTCCTGTAGAGCAACCGTAGCCCAGCCGCTGGACCTCGACCCTCGGCGACGGTACTCTTTCGTTCTGATTTTGCCGGTTGTACGGTCCGGCTATCGGCTTCCACTGTCAAGGTCCTATGAACACTTCAACTCCCAGGAGCATTCAGCTCCCCGAACTCGCCACCCCGGCCGTTGGCGGGGGCTCGATCCGAATACCGGAACTTCGCAATATCCCGATGACCCCGCGGGTTCAGGCCCTCGTCGATCATCGGGCCTTTCAGCGATTGCGCAGGGTCCGGATGCTGGGACCCACCCATCTGGTCTATCCCGGCGCCACCCACAGCCGTTTTGAGCACTCTCTGGGCGTCTTCGGCTATGTCCGACGATTCTTATTGGTGTTGCTTCGTCACCCTTCCGCTCGAAACTCCCTTACGGAGGAGGATCTGCTAACCGTATTGGCCGCCGGCTTATTGCATGATATCGGCCACTATCCTTTTGCTCACAGCCTGGAGGCTCTCCATCTAAAAGGTGAAGATACCCCTCGTCATGAAGAGGTGGGGGGAGAGATTATTCTTGGGAATCTTGCCGCCCTGCGTGGAACGAAGTCCATCGCAGACCTGTTGCGGCGGGATTGGAAGGTGCGACCGGAGCGGGTGATCTCTTTGTGCACGGGAGACCTGGGAGAAGAGCCCCACGGCGTCGATCGACTCCTTCACTCTATTATATCAGGCACCATCGACGCCGATAAAATGGACTATCTGGAGCGTGACAGCCATCATATGGGTGTTCCCTACGGGCGCACCTTCGACCGGGAGAGACTCCTGGACAACCTCACCCTCAACGCCGACGAGACCGCCGTTGCCATCGCCGCCAAGGGAAAAGTCCCCGCCGAGATGTTCGTCTTCGGTCGCTATACCATGTTCAGCGAGGTCTACTGGCATCATACGGTGCGCGCCGCCAGCGCCATGATCGAAAATGCGATCGCCGCCTTCCACAGCCGTACCGCCATCGATCCCGATCGGTTCCTGGGCGCCCTTCTGGCTCACGACGACGATCAACTCCTGCAGTGGCTCCTCGATGAAACCCCTGAGCAAAGCGCCACCCGCTACCTGTTGGCCGGGCTTCAATCCGGACAGCGACGCCTGTTCAAACGAGTAGCCACCTACAGCCGTGCGTATGTGGAGAGCGAGAAACAACAGGCCTATAATCGAATCTACACCATGGACCGGGCTGCCTTATCCGACCTCACCGCCCGACTCACCGCCCGGCTGGGATCGGTAACCGGCCAACCCCTGCACCCGGCGTCGTTGATCATCGACATCCCCCCTCGAGATAAAGACAAGATGGAGACCATCGATGTGGTCTATCCCGACGTCACCGGCCAGCGCCACTATCCGCTCCACGAACTCTCCAGAGTGGTCGCCGGCATCCACGACGATTTTATCTCGGTGGTAAAAAAGATCCGGATCTTCGCCCGACCGGAGTTGGCCCTGGCCCTCTCCTCGGTGGATGATATGGAGGCGATTCTCCTCTCCGAGATCTTGGCCTAAGCCCCCGCTCAGCCCCGGCCTCCAATCCGATCTCGATCTCGTCCCGGAGCGAACTTCAAAAAAAGAGATCCACCGAAATTCGGTGGATCTCAGGCTGGCCCCCCAGGATTAGGTCGCTTCGTTTCTTCTTCAGGCCGGACTACCTCCGCTGATGTCCCGGGTCGTCGTGCTGTCCAACTCCTCCACCGAGAAGTCCTGACGACGCTGCATGATCCACGCCACCAGAGCTCCCACCATCAAGAGCACTGGCACACCGATGAAAAATCCCATTACGATCCACTCAAACATTGCTGACCTCCTTGAAGGCTGCCGCTTATGAGTTGTACTTTCGAATGCTCCCAGAGAAATACAAGCCCCGTACACCTTGTCCTCTCTTCCACATCTAAAGCTAAACACCCTCGCCGGCTCCCCAAACCATCAGCGGACCTTTTGACACTTCTTTACAGCCGGTGCTCTTGGAGTGGAATTATGTTTTGTCCTGAATCTCTCTCTTTTCCTGGAGGCGATCTTCTTCGATCTCTTTTTCTTCTTTTCGCAAAAAGGCCACAAACGCCAACATCAAAATAATCGCCGGTATCGCTACGTAAAAGACAGGAACCAGAAGTTCGGTCATGACTCACCCTTTTTTGCCTGCTGAAACGGATTCGATGAACCCCCGCGTCAGAAACTAGTCACCAGCCCGCTCATTTCCATCCCCCCCGAAAACCACCAGATTCCAGATCGGCTCCACCTCTTCTCCCAGGGGCCCCGGGAGCAGACCGGCAAGCCGGGCCGCCACTTCCGCCCGAACCGGTCCCGAAAGAGGCCGACTGTGAAGGGACTTCAACAGGGCCTGGCCTACGATATCCTCTCCGGCCGAGTTCGCCTGGGGCGGCGGTTGCGGGCTTTGCACCTCTTGGACCAACTCCCGGCCTTCCGCCCGGCCTTCGGCCCGGCCTTCGGCCCGGAG